>NZ_JADCKK010000044.1:0-21131 GCF_014982935.1 Anaerotignum lactatifermentans
TTTATTTTTACAACCATGAGCGCATCCAGTTAAAAACCGGAGAGCCGCCGCTTACGCGACGCCTCTCCACTTAAAACTTCATATTTTCCTACATAGAGGCCTTTTTGTGCTGTCCGCACAATCTGGAGCAGTTCACAAAGAATTTCATGCCTTTTTGATTGTTTATTTTGATGAATGTATCGCTTTCCATCGAAAATATCCGAAGCCTTCTGCCAACGTCAGCAAAAATGTGCAGATACCATAGGAAAGCAGAAATCCTTTCTTCATAAATCCAGATTTGACTTCTATATTTTCTAAATCGATTGTACTTCGGTCTACCACACGGTATGGATATACTACCTGTGATGTTACTGCTGCTGTGGTATAAAAGGAATCATCTTCTGGAATATCATGCGCTTCCAGAAGGCAGTATCTGGGAAAAAATAAATTTCTCTGTAATTCTAATATTTGTACATCGCCTTCCCTTTCTATCAGCATCAATTCCGAATCCTTTAAAACTGTATGATCTAAAATATGGGCATTTTCAAATTCCCCATAGGCTTTTGCCAGACTTTCCGCCTGCAAAGGGCTGGAAATGGGGCAAACCAGCAACCCCTGTATACAAACAGCAATACAGAAATTGACCAGAATCATAACAATGCCAAAAAAGACCGCTTTTCCTTTCTGCATAGCATAAGCCTCCTCACAGTCCTATTTTTATTTTAACGATTCTGCCGCCTTCTCAACTTCGCTCCAATACTCCTGCTGTTTTTCAAAAACGGCTTTTTCCATGACAACCGCTTTCCGCATCTGTTTATCCCATTCCATAGTTAAATGACCGAAATGGTTCACCGCTTCCCGTAGGGGAATATAGACTTTTCCATTGATATTCTGGCAGGGAATGTTTGTGGGCAAAACATTATTTTTGATAGCTCCGTTCTGGTAAATCAAATTCTTCATCTCTCCATACTGTGTTGCAAAAATGGTGTTCCAGTCCTCCAGAGATATCTGCAAGGTACCATTGGCATCAATAAACGCATTCTGGAAAACATGCAGATAACCATTCAAAAACATTCCCAGTTTATTGAAATCAGCATAATCCACAGAAGTCACTCTGATACCTTGGATATACAGCATCACATCGTATGGATAATAGGTTTCCTCTATGGTTTCCAGCTTTATCACAAGACTCTGCATTGTTTCCGAGGAAATCTCCATATATTCTGACTGGATATCTGCAGTTTGGTCTGAAATTTTGTCCTTTGTGTAAGTGATTCTGGATAGGATATTCTGGTTTGGATACACCACATACTGTACATCCTGATTGTCTGCCTGTTCATCAGAAAGCACATAAAATCTATAACGGTCATATCCATAAGGCAGTTCTGCCGATTTTCCTGTCAACCACGCATTTTTCCATTCCGTCAGAAAATCCTCCACTGCCGCTGGCTGTGTCAAATAATAACAACGTCCTGTGTCCAAATCCTGCAGCTGTATAACGGTTCCTTCATACATATTCGACTGCTCCACTATAGCATTTGTCACGGGAACACCCTGTCCATACACCGCTGTTGGCATCATAACGCCCACCACACAGCAAAGCAAGAAAATTCTCTTTTTCATAGCCATTCCCCGTTCTTACAAATACCAAAAACTCCCTTTTTTTCAGCATACTGAAGTTTCAAAAAAAATACAATGAAAAAGCGACAATCTTACGTTTCTTGTAAGATTTGTCGCTTTTTTGTTATATTTATTGATTTTCGTCCTCATAGGGCACAATGACCCAATGACAATCCCGACATACATAAGCTTCACATCTAGGGCATGTCATATTATGGGTCGTCAAAGAAATATCGCCAATTTTTGAAGCTTCGATAAACCACTTTTTCAGTTTACGAGTATAGACCACTTCTCGCGCACTGTTGATCCAGCCTTTTTCCATTTCTTTTCCGCATTTCGGACAGTTCATAAAATGCCCCCTTTAGAACAGACTCAGCTGATTGGTTTCAGGAATGCCGTTCAAAACGCCATTTTCTTTCAGCAAATCAATGAGGGAACGTCCCAAAGAAGTTCGTTCTTTCAGCTCCTCAATGGTATGGAACTCCCCTGCCGCTCTGCCATCCACAATGCTCTGAGCCGCATTGGTGCCCAGCCCCTGCAAAGAGTTGAAAGGCGGAATCAGACCTTCCTCCGTCACAATGAACTTTCTGGAGTCGGATTTATAGAGGTCAATGGGCAGGAATTTGAAGCCGCGGGCATAAAATTCCACGATCAATTCCAGAACCGTCATTTTTGCCTTATCTTTCGCTGTTGCTTCCATACCTTTGGCATGGATTTCCCGCATAGCCGCTTTGGCAACGTCCATACCCTTGCACATACAGCTATAGTCAAAATCATCACAGGCACGTACGGTGAAGTACGTTGCGTAATATGCTTCCGGATAATTGATTTTGAAATAAGCAATACGGAATGCCATCATGACATATGCCGCCGCATGGGCTTTGGGGAACATGTACTTGATCTTCTGGCAGGATTCGATATACCAATCTGGCACATTTGCCGCTTTCATATCGGCAATGTCCTCATCGGTGAGCCCTTTCCCCTTTCTGACTTTTTCCATGATCTTAAAGGATTTCTTCTTATCCACACCTTTATTAATGAGGTAAATCATGATACTATCACGGGTGGAGATGGTTTCTTTCAGGGTAATGGTACCGTTTTCGATAAGGGTCTGGGCATTGCCCAGCCATACGTCCGTACCATGGGACAAGCCAGAAATACGAAGCAAGTCCGCAAATGTTTTCGGTTTCGTATCCAACAGCATGCCACGCACGAATTTTGTACCAAATTCAGGAATACCCAAAGTCCCTGTTTCACAGCCGATATCCTCCGCTGTAACCCCTAACGCTTCTGGAGATTCAAAAAGGGACATGGTAGCTGGATCGCCCAGAGGTACCGTCTGGGGATTGACGCCCGTCAAGTCGTAAAGCATACGAATGACGGTGGGATCGTCGTGCCCCAGCAGGTCTAATTTCAGCAAACGACCGCTGATGGAATGATAGTCAAAATGTGTGGTTGTGACTGTGGAATTCACATCGTTTGCCGGACGCTGAATGGGGCAAAATTCATAGATATTATGGTCACTGGGTACAACCATCAGACCACCGGGGTGCTGCCCTGTAGTTCTCTTGACACCAGTACACCCATTCATCAGACGGGTAATTTCCGCATTATGGGCAGTGATTTCCCGTTCATCAAAGTATTTTTTTACAAAGCCATAGGCAGTTTTATCTGCCAAAGTGCCAATGGTACCGGCTTTGAACACATGCCCTACGCCGAACAATTCTTCTGTATAGGCATGGGCTGTCTGCTGATATTCCCCAGAAAAGTTCAAGTCAATATCTGGTTCTTTATCCCCTTCAAATCCAAGGAATGTCTGGAATGGAATATCGTGACCATCCTTATGCATGAGTGTACCGCATTTCGGGCAGTTCATATCAGGCATGTCACATCCGCTGGCTTCTTCCATGGCGTAAGATTTCACCAAATCCGAATCAAAGTCGGAATATTTGCAGTTAGGGCAAACATAATGGGGTGGCAAAGAGTTTACCTCCGTAATCCCTGCCATGTTTGCCGCAAAAGAAGAACCTACGGAACCACGGGAACCAACCAGATACCCGTCCGCCACAGATTTCCATACCAGTTTCTGCGCAATGATATAAAGCACCGCATACCCATTGCTGATGATGGAGTTCAGTTCTGTTTCCAAACGCTCCTGCACCAGTGGCGGCAAGGGATCGCCATAAATGGAATGCGCCTTATCCATGCAAATCTGTCGCAGCTGTTCATCGGCACCCTCAATTTTAGGAGGGAATGTTTCATCTGGAATGGGCTTAATTTTTTCAATCTGGTCCGCAATGAGGTTGGTGTTGGTAATAACAACCTCTCTTGCCTTTTCCTCTCCCAGATAGTCAAATTCCGCCAACATTTCATCTGTTGTTCTGAAATACAGGGGCGGCTGGTTGTCTGCATCGGGGAAACCTTCCGCTGCCATGATGATTTTACGGTATGCCGCGTCATCAGGGTCAATGAAATGCACGTCACAGGTTGCCACAACAGGCTTGCCGTAAGTTTCACCCAGTTCCACAATCTTCCGGTTCATGTTTTTGATATCCTCCATCGAGTGAATATTTTCCACTCTAGGAGAATCAATCATAAATTTATTGTTCCCCAAAGGCTGGATTTCCAGATAATCATAGAAATGCACCAGTTCTTCAATACGCTGTTTGGGTTCGCCGTCCAAAAGAGCACGGTACAGTTCCCCCGCTTCGCAGGCACTGCCCAAAATCAAGCCTTCCCGCATCTGCATAAATTTGCTTTTAGGGATTCTAGGGCGACGGAAGAAATAATCAATATGAGCCATGGAAACCAGTTCATAGAGATTTCGCAGACCAGTATAGTTCTTCACCAGAATGATGGCATGATAAGCACGGAGTTTTTTATAGTTCACCGTACGGCTGGCAAGAACATTGATTTCATCCAAGGTGAAAATCTTCTTTTCTGCCAGCATATCCAAGAATTTAATAAATACTTCCGCTGTTGCTTCCGCGTCGTTGACGGCACGATGGTGTCCGTTCAATGTTACGCCCAAATGTTCACAAACAATATCCAATTTGTGTTTATTCAGTTCCGGCAGCAATGCTCTTGCCAGTTCCAAAGTATCTACAATGGTATGATGTAGTTCTCCCAGACCAGCTCTTTCTGCCGCAATGCGGATAAAGCCTGTATCAAAAGAAGCATTGTGGGCTACCAGTACAGTATCTTCACAGAATTTCAAAAATTCCGGCAAAATATTTTCGATGGTGGGCGCGTCTTTCACCATATCGTCGGTGATGCCAGTCAGTTTTGTGATTTCCGCGGAAATGGGGCGCTGTGGATTGACGAAGGTACTGAAACGGTCAATGATTTTCCCGTCTGCTACCTTTACGGCACCAATTTCCGTAATCATTTCTTTTTCCTTAGAAAGCCCTGTGGTTTCGATATCGAATACCACATAGGTATCATCCAGATTCTGCCCTCTGGGG
The DNA here is from genome assembly GCF_014982935.1 of Anaerotignum lactatifermentans. NCBI lineage: Bacteria > Bacillati > Bacillota > Clostridia > Lachnospirales > Anaerotignaceae > Anaerotignum > Anaerotignum lactatifermentans. Next base: position 5,064 of record NZ_JADCKK010000044.1, read on the forward strand.
GAGAACACCGCATTGCCCAAGTCGTCAATGAGATAGGCTTCCACGCCATAAATGACTTTCAAATCAGACTTATCTGCCGCATTCATGGCATCAGGGAATGCCTGTACCACGCCATGGTCTGTGATCGCAATGGCTTTATGTCCCCACTCAATGGCGCGTTTGATATAAGTTTTCACAGGTGTCACGCCGTCCATACTGCTCATTTGCGTATGGAGATGGAGTTCCACACGTTTTTCCTCTGCCGTATCCATACGGGGCGGAGGAGCCTGTGCCGTCATAATGGCTTTTGCCATGATGTTGATTTCCTTAGCGTATTTATCAAACTGCACTTCCCCCTGGACACGAAGGTAAGCGTCTTTTTTGATTTTATCTTTCAGTTCATTGTCAAAAACAGACCGTTTCACAAAGAATTTTACCGTTGTGGAATCGGACTTGTCCGTAATATCAAAGGAAACGATATATTTTTCCCCTTTGATTTCTCTGGGTTCGATATTGAAAATATTCCCTTCCACAATAACAGATTCCCCAGGAATTTTCGTATCCACGATTTTCACAGGAGTACCAGTAAATTCTTTGCCAAAGAGAATACCTCTGGAAACAGCTTCGCTGACTGCGCCCACTTCCGCGGAAACTTTTGCCTGTTCCGCCGCCTGTGTAGCGGAAGCAATCTGCTGGAGGAGCTCCTCTGTTTTTGTCCGCTGTTCCTGTTCCATACGGGCACGGTCTTCCTCACTGCTCTGGACGTTTTTGAACTGCACAGACATAGCCAGTCCCGTTTCTTCCTGCACCAGCTTTGCCACAGCATCATCCAGCTTTTTCTGGGACAGATAGTAAGCCATGTTATGTTTTACAAAAATCTGCATCTTTCCATCCTGATAATCCCAATCCGCATCGGAAATAACACCGCTGCAAACCTTACTCTGGGCTGCCACATGACTGCGGATGGTATCCCAGAAATCCGTCAGAACTGCTTTAGGCTCCTTGTCCATCAACTGATATTTGGGGAAAATATGCACTTCTTTCACACCAGGAAGCTGCTGCATCATTTCTTTCCGCAGTTTTTCCCAATACAAAGGCGGAATGACTTCATCTGCCGCAATCTCTGTTACAATTTCCCGCTCCTTCCGGTGGATGGTCAGGGAAAGCACCGTGGTTTCCCGAAAGACTTCCTGCAAAGGGGCGGAAAGAGAAACCTTATCAAAGACCAGCGGAAATTTTTTCGCTGTCATATCGCCCCTCCTTTCCGATTATTTTCCAAATCACAGTTTATCAATTTCTTCCATCAAAGCGTCTACCAGCTGGCTTTCGTCCACTTTACGGATGAGTTCGCCTTTTTTGAACAGGATACCCACACCATTGCCGCCAGCAATACCGATATCCGCTTCTTTCGCTTCGCCGGGACCGTTTACCACGCAGCCCATAACTGCCACTTTGATATCTTTTTTGATGGAAGCACAACGTTTTTCCACTTCATTTGCAATAGAAATCAGGTCAATCTGTGTTCTGCCGCAAGTAGGACAGGAAATCAGTTCAATGCCAAATTTCCGCAGACCCAGACATTTGAGAATTTCTTTCGCTGCACGGACTTCTTCCACAGGGTCACCAGTCAAAGATACACGAATGGTATCACCAATGCCCATTGCCAGAATCGCGCCAATACCTACTGCGGATTTGATGGTACCAATATAAACGGTTCCCGCTTCTGTAATCCCCACATGGATGGGATAAGGAATACTTTCTGACAGAATCCGATAAGCTTCCAGAGAGAAAGGCACATCAGAAGCCTTAATGGAAACCACAATATCATGGAAGTCATATTTTTCCAGAATTTTTACATGTTTCAGGGCACTTTCTACCAAGCCCTGAGGGGTTACACCGCCGTATTTTTCCACCAGTTCTTTTTCCAAAGAACCGCTGTTAACGCCAATGCGGATGGGGATATGTTTTTCTTTCGCCATTTCCACCACCTGACGGATACGGTCTTCATCGCCGATGTTGCCGGGGTTGATACGAACTTTATCGATGCCCAGCTCCATGACACGCAGTGCCAGACGATAATCAAAGTGGATGTCTGCCACCAGAGGAATATGAATCTGTTTTTTGATTTCACCAATGGCATCTGCCGCTTTCATATCAGGCACTGCCACACGCACCAGTTCACAGCCAGCCGCTTCCAGCGCATGAATCTGCGCCACCGTAGCCGCTACATCTCTGGTATCTGTATTACACATGGACTGGATAACAACGGGGTTGCCGCCGCCCAATTTTAAATTGCCAACCTGTACGGTTCTAGTCTGAGTTCTCTGCATATCTGCACTCCCTTTTATGTATTCAAATCAATATTTCGCTATGGTATAGTATAGCACAATCCGAAAAAACAGACCACACAAAACCAGCCAAAACAACAGCCTTCCCCTTGTGCAAAAAAGCTGAATGCACAAAAAAAGGAACAGAGATTTTGATCTCTGCCCCTTTTTCATAGGTATTAGAATGTTTTATCGGCTTACATGTAACCGCCCATGCCGCCGCCCATGCCAGCTTCAGGCATAGCAGGTGCTTTTGCGGGCAGTTCCGCAACAACTGCTTCTGTTGTCAGGAATGTGGAAGCAACGGATGTTGCGTTCTGCAGTGCGCTTCTGGTTACTTTTGCGGGGTCCAGAATGCCTGCTTCTACCATTTCCACATATTCTTCTGTCAGGGCATTGAAACCAACGCCTTCTGCCATTTCTTTTACTTTGTTTACGATAACGGAACCTTCCAGACCTGCGTTTTCAACAATCTGACGCAGAGGAGCTTCCAGTGCTTTCACAACGATGTCAGCACCTGTTTTTTCATCACCTGTCAGATCAGCACATGCAGCTTTTACTTTTTCTACTGCATGCAGCAGTGCTGTACCGCCACCAGCTACGATACCTTCTTCCACAGCGGCTCTAGTAGCTGCCAGTGCGTCTTCCATACGCATTTTCTTTTCTTTCATTTCTGTTTCGGTAGCTGCACCAACTTTGATGACTGCTACGCCGCCACACAGTTTTGCCAGTCTTTCCTGCAATTTTTCTCTATCGAAATCAGATTCTGTTTCTTCGATTGCAGTACGAATCTGATGGATTCTTGCGTCGATTTCGTCTTTTCTGCCTGCGCCGTCAGCGATGATGGTCAGGTCTTTTTCTACACGAACAGTTTTTGCACGACCCAGCATATCCAGAGTAGCATCTTTCAGGTCAATACCCAGTTCATCAGAGATGACCTGACCGCCTGTCAGAGCTGCGATATCAGCCAGCTGTGCTTTTCTTCTTTCGCCATAGCCAGGAGCTTTGACTGCAACGCATGTGAATGTACCTCTCAGTTTGTTCAGTACCAGTGTAGCCAGTGCTTCGCCTTCTACGTCTTCCGCAATGATCAGCACTTTGCCGCCTGTCTGCATGATCTGTTCCAGAATAGGAACCAGATCCTGGATGTTGGAGATTTTCTTATCTGTCAGCAGGATATAAGGATCTTCCAGAACAGCTACCATTTTATCCATATCTGTGCACATGTAAGCGGACAGATAACCTTTATCGAACTGCATACCTTCTACCAGATCCAGTTCTGTTTTCATTGTTTTGGATTCTTCTACTGTGATAACGCCGTCGTTTGTTACTTTTTCCATGGCGTCAGCGATCATGTTGCCGACTTCTTCGTCACCAGCAGAAATTGCTGCAACGTTTGCGATATGTTTCTTAGTGGTAACAGCCTGGCTCATTTTCTTGATTTCTGCTACTGCTGCATCAGTTGCTTTCTGCATACCTTTTCTCAGGATAATTGCATTTGCGCCTGCTGCGATGTTTTTCAGACCTTCCTGAATCATAGCCTGTGCCAGAACAGTTGCTGTTGTAGTACCGTCACCGGCTACATCGTTTGTCTGTGTTGCAACTTCTTTTACCAGCTGTGCACCCATATTTTCATAAGGGTCTTCCAGTTCGATGTCCTTTGCGATGGTCACGCCGTCGTTTGTGATCAAAGGAGAAGTGAATTTTCTGTCCAGAACCACGTTACGACCTTTGGGACCCAATGTAACTTTTACGGTATTTGCCAATTTGTCAACACCGGCTGCCATTGCGCTTCTTGCGTCGGTGCTGTATTTAATTTCTTTTGCCATATTCAATAACGCCTCCTAAATATTGAGAAGTTTTAAAATCAGTCTTTTACGATTGCCAGAATATCATTCTGACGCATTACCAGATATTCTTCGCCTTCAAATTTGATCTGCGTAGCGCCGTATCTAGGGAAGATAACATGGTCGCCTTCTTTCAGAACCATTTCTACATTTACATCGCCAACCAGTCCGCCGGGACCTACTGCCACAACGATGGCTTCCTGGGGTTTTTCCTGAGAAGAAGAAGTCAGAATCAAACCGGATTTTGTGGTTTCTTCTGCTTCCAACTGTTTCAATACTACTTTATCTCCTAATGGTGCAAGTTTCATATTATTCTGCCTCCTTGTATTCTTGTTGTTAGCACTCATCTGTATCGAGTGCTAATTTCTGATATTATATTAGCTATTTTCCCAGGAATATTCAAATCCCATATAAGATGTTATTCTGTAAAATTTAGAAATATACAGAAAAAACCGAAGAAATTCAAGAAAAAAACTAATTTTTACTCTTGATTTCTCCGGTTTTCTTTCATTTACTCTATTTTTGCAAAAAATGAGATAATTTTAAGAAAATTTTATTTTATTTCTGCTGTTCTCTGTCCAGCTGGTCGATGGCTGCCGCTGCGGAAAGAGCTGCCACCAGACCTTCCCCAACAGCCTTTGCAATCTGATAAGGCGCACCTGTGCAGTCCCCTGCCGCATAAACGCGAGGCAGGTTTGTTTCCATTTTACGGTTTACCACAATGTTTTTGCCTTCTGTTTCCAGACCAAAAAGCAGGCTTTCAGGGGGCATAGAGTTTTTCGCAAAGAAAATACCATCACAGCCCAGTGTTTCATCTGCCAGTTCCAGACCTGTCACACGGTCATTTTCTCCCAAAACGGCTTTGGGTTTCCCATTAACTACTTTGACATTGTCCTTCAAAGACAGAACGGGCTGATAAAGAGGTACATACAGCACTTCAGAACAAATATCCGCCAAGAAGTTTGCTTCTGCTTCCCCTTCTTCATTTTCCGCTACCACAACGACTTTTTTGCCACGATAGAGCATACCGTCGCAGGTTGCGCAGTAGCTGACGCCTTTGCCCAGATATTCCATTTCTCCGACAATGCCTTTGCTTTTGCTCAGACCTGTTGCCAGGATGATGGCTTTCGCCTGAATGAATTCATTTTCCGCATTGATCATGTAGGAATCTCCCATGGACATGATCTGACTGATACGGGCTTCTTTGAATTCTACGCCGTTTTTCATGGCATGAGCATAGAATGTGTTCAGCAGTTCTTCCCCTGCCATATCCGGCAGACCAAGGTAGTTGTCCACCTTTTCTGCTGCGAAGAGCAGAGAGCTGTCCAAACTTCTGCCAAAAATCGTTACGGTTTTATTTCTCTGACGACAGTTCAGCGCCGCGGATAAAGCAGCAGGACCGCCGCCAATGATTGCTACGTCTAACACAAGCATTCCTCCTTCATATAAAAACAGGATAACCAAATGATGTCCTTTCATAATGCGAAAATCCCTGTTTCTGAACAACGGATACGGAATCGGCGGATTCCATGGAGCAAATACCTTGAAACCCGCCTTTTCCTAACTACCGTTGTTCATTTTCATAGTATGTGTCCATGGTTTATTGGGAACCATTTTGGACACTTGATTTCGGATTTTCTCTCATTGAGAATATCATAAAGTTATCCTATTTGCAATGTTCTTATTTCTGTTCTGCTCTTGCAGCGATAATTTTCTTCTGGATTTCCATAGGAGCTTCTTCGTAACGTTCGAAATGGTGTCTGTAATCGCCACGGCTCTGAGTCAGAGAACGCAGGTCTGTTGCGTATTTGTGCATTTCAGCTGTAGGAACTTCTGCAACGATGCATTTCTTATTGCCAACAGCGTCCATGCTCAAGATACGACCACGACGTTTGTTGATGTCACCCATGATATCGCCCATGTATTTTTCAGGAATCAGAACTTCCACATGTTCGATGGGTTCCAGAATGGTCGGTTTTGCCTGAGGGATACCTTCCTTGAAGGCTACAGATGTTGCCATCTTGAATGCCATTTCAGAAGAGTCAACAGGATGGTAGGAACCGTCTGTCAATGTTGCTTTCAGACCTACTACAGGGTAACCAGCCAATACACCAGACTGTACGCATTCCTGCAGACCTTTTTCTACAGCGGGGAAGTACTGTTTGGGTACGGAACCGCCGAAGATCTTTTCTTCAAATACATAAGGTACAGACAGATCGCCGCTGGGTTCGAATTCCATAACAACGTCACCGAACTGACCATGACCGCCGGACTGTTTCTTATATCTGCCGCGTACGGAAGCTTTGGATTTAATTGTTTCACGATAAGGAATGATAGGATCTTTCAGTTCCACTTCAATCTTATATTTGTTTTTCAGTTTATTGACCATAACATCCAGCTGCTGTTCGCCGATACCATAGATCAATGTCTGTTTTGTTTCTTTGTTCACTTCCATCTTGATGGTAGGATCTTCTTCACGGATCTTGGAAAGAGCTGCGGACAGTTTGTCTTCATCGCCTTTGCCTTTGGGCTGGATTGCCATGCACAGAACGGATTCAGGCAGGTTGATTTTGGGAATAACGATGTTTGCTTCTTTCAAAGACAGTGTATCCTGTGTGGAAGTGTTGGACAGTTTTGCCAGAGCGCCGATATCACCGGAATGGAGTTCATCCACTTCGATCTGTTCTTTCCCTCTGATAACATACAGGTGACCAACTTTTTCCACTGTATCTTTTTCTTCGTTATAAACGCTCATGGAAGCGTCCAGTTTACCAGTCATAACTCTGAACAGGTTCAGACGACCAATATAAGGGTCTGCGATGGTTTTGAATACAAAAGCAGAGAATCTTTCGTCGTCTGTGGAGCAGTAAACCACTTTTTCACCATTATGGAATGCATGGAAGTTGGGTTTTGCTTCGTTTGCGGGAGGTGTAAAGCGAACGATGGTATTCAGAAGCAGTTTTACACCATAGCCCAGTGTAGCGGAACCACACATTACAGGCGCGATGGTATGATTTTCGATACCATATTTCAGACCATCGTAGATTTCTTCTTCTGTCAGTTCAATGTCATTGAAGAATTTTTCCATGAGTTCGTCGCTGCTTTCTGCTGCAACTTCTACCAACATGGAACGCAGAACTTCTACTTCGTCCTTTTTATCTTCAGGCATTTCGCAGGGCTGCAGTTTACCGTCTACTTTCTTTCTGGCATCTCTCTTAATCAGATTGATGAAGCCAACGAATTTGCCATCTGCATCATTGAAAGGAATCTGCAAAGGTGCAACGGATTTACCGAATTTCACACGCATATCTGCCAATGTTTTTTCAAAGTCCGCATTTTCATCGTCCATCTGGTTTACAAAGAAAATACGAGGCAGATGCATTTCTTCGGTATATTCCCATGCTTTTTCAGTACCAACTTCTACGCCGGATTTTGCGGAAACCATGATAAGGGCTGTATCCGCTACGCTCATAGCCAGTTTGGATTCAGCCACGAAGTCAAAATAACCAGGTGTATCCAGGAAGTTGATCTTTGTATCCTGCCATTCTACAGGCAGTACGGATGTACTGATAGATACCTTACGGCGAATTTCTTCTGGATCGTAGTCACTAACGGTATTGCCTTCGTCCACTTTCCCGAATCTCTTTGTTGCTCCGGAATAGAACAGCGCTGCTTCGGCATAAGTGGTTTTCCCGGAACCGCTGTGACCTAATAGTACTACGTTTCTCACCTTATCTGCTGCGTAACTTTTCATACTGATACCTCCCTTGGTATTGAATAATCGGACAAGTCGCCCGTCAGTTTTCATGTATACAGTATTATATAGCATTTACACAATATACATATCAATATAAATACGGCACTTGTCACGATTTCCCTTTATTTTTTATAAAAAAACTTTCTCTTTGGAGGATAGCATAAAACAGCTATTGTAATTCGTGATAGACATTGTATAATTTTTCAGAAATATTTATACCTGTGGCTGACGAAAGGGCACACCGAAATAATCCGCAATGGATTTTGCCAGCGCTTTGGCAATCTGATCAATATTCTCTTTGATCCACTGCGCATCCTCTATATTATCGTGATACCCTACTTCCACCAGCACTGCCGGCGCATTGGTACGGCGCAATTCCCGCAGGGTTGCCGTTGCCACAGACTGTACTTTTTCTCCATCTGGATAAACCTGCTTCATATTTTCCGTAACAATATCCGCCATTTCTCCGCCATAAGGGCTATTGTAAAAATAATACGCATCTACCCCCTGCAATTTCCCTGCCAGACTTTCCGGCGCTGCATTGGAATGAATGGCAAAATGCAGGTCATAATTTCCTTCATTGGAAGCGGCAATGGCTTCCCCCAGACTCATTTCCGGACGATTTCGTGTAAATTCAATGCCAGATGCCAGCAAATAAGGCTCCATGGCATCGGCAATGAGATTGGTGATCTCCTCCTCTGTTCCACCGTTTACATACAAATTATACTCCTGCAAAGAAGGACTCAGATAAACACGCGGCATTCTCATTCCGCCTTTCTTACTGTTCTCTTTTCTTATGTATTCGGTTCTCTACAGATTTGTGCCTGTATCCATGAAAAAAAGCCCTTTGCCATGTTTTCACACAGCAAAAGGCTTTTTCTTCTTCTGATTAAACAACGGGCATGATTGCTTCGTCGTGATAATTCTTTTCTACTCTGTTTTCGTTCAATACTACCTGTGCAATGTTCATTGCATGGTCGGAAACACGTTCCAGATTGCCCAGCATTTCCAGGAAATGGATACCAGAGTTTACATTACATTCCGCATTGGACAGACGGTCGATATGGCTTGCACGAAGTTTCTTTTCCAGTGCGTCCACCTGTTCTTCCAGTACAGCGGTTTTCATAGCGTAGGTAATATCGTTGTTTTCCAATGCTTTCAGCGCATTTTCGTAACTTGCCAATGTTACCTTTGTCATTTCACTCAATTCATCCAAAGCCATGTTGGAGAATGTGATTTCTTCTCTTTCCATTTCTTCTGCCAGTTCGGCAATGTTTTCCGCATGGTCACCCACACGTTCCATATCACTGATGGTATTGAGCAAGGATGTTACTGTCTGATTGTCTTTTTCACTGATCTGCAAAGTACACAGTTTGATCAGATATTCAGAAATGCTGTCACAAACCTTATCCACAACATTTTCGCGCTGTTTTACTTCTTCGATCTTATCATGGTCTTTCTTAATCAGTGCATCAAAAGAGCTCTGCAGGTTTTCCAGTGCAATACGACCCAGACGCAGTGTTTCCAGTTTTGCGCCTTCTACTGCCAGGCTGGGTGTTTCCAGAATACGTTTGTCCAGATGAACCAGCTGACTTTCGTCTTTGCATTCGATTTCCTGTACATGGTTGATTCTCTTTGCAATTTTGATGATGATATTAGACAAGGGAATTACCATCAGAGTTGTACCAATGTTGAAGATCGTGTGGATCGCACTGATCTGTGTCTGAGTAATGATCTCGCTGCCCATAGCAGGATTGAGAACAGTAAAGTACACGATCGCTACGATACTGAATACGATGGTACCGGTAATATTAAACATCAGGTGCATGTAACCAACACATTTTGCTGTTTTTGTAGCGCCAATACCACTGATCAGAGCGGTTACACAAGTACCGATATTCTGACCCATGATGATATATACTGCCGCATTGAAAGGTACCAAACCGGAAGCCGCCAAGGACAGCAGAATACCCTGAGATGCAGAGGAGCTCTGGATAATGGCTGTTACAAAAGTACCAGCAAAAATACCCAGCAGAGGGTTTTTGCCCAGTGTTACAAACATGGAACGGAAAGCTTCGGAATCACGCAGAGGTTCTACGGAAGATGACATGCTTTCGATACCAATAAACAACACACCAAAACCAATTACAATAGAAGCAATTTCTTTCCGGCGAGCATTTTTACCGCTCATCATCAAGATGACACCCAGCATAACCGCCAGAGGTGCAATGGTTGCGGGGCTGAACATCTTTGCCCATTCGGAACTGGATACCAGCCAGCCTGTTACAGTTGTACCAATGTTGGCACCCATGATAACACTCATGGCCTGTGTCAGATTCATTAAACCAGCATTTACAAAACCAACGACCATAACGGTTGTTGCGGAGGAACTCTGTACAATGGCTGTTACCAATGCACCCAGAGCAATCCCCATCAATTTGTTCTGTGTCAGTGCTTCCAAAATACTCTTCATTTTGGAGCCGGCGGCGTTCTGAAGACCCTGCGCCATGATGTTCATGCCGTAGATAAACAAAGCCAGACCGCCAATAAACGGAATAATCATTTGTGCGTAATTCATCGCTGCCTCCCTATAAATTTTTCTTATAGAACATAACCCTTGTTTATATACCATCAAACATGATACCACAAACAATGGTTCCATGCAATTACAAAATGCGACAAATAGCAGTTTTTGAAAATATATACAAAATCTTTATTCAGCTTCGTTCTTTCTTTGATGAATTGGCAGTTTTGCTCCTAAAATGGTACCGCCGCCAGCCACATATTCTCCGTCATAAAGCACCAAAGCCTGTCCCGGTGTAATGGCTCTCTGGGGCTCATCAAAAGTGCATTCCAATAAGTCCTCCCCTACCATACGCACGGTACAGTCTGCCATTTTGTGGCTGTAACGGATTTTTCCGCAGAAACGCATACCGTCTGTAAATTCCGGCACAGACATGCAGTTGATCTGGTTTGCATATACAGTTCTGGAGAAAAGGGTTTCGTTATCACAAAGGATAACTTCGTTCTTATCCACATCCAAACCATATACATACATAGGTTTGCCAAAAGCAATCCCTAAGCCTTTTCGCTGTCCAACGGTATAGTAAATCAAGCCTTTATGCTGCCCCAATATGTTTCCTTCCATATCTACAAAATTTCCCGGGCAATGATTTTTGCCTCTTTCCCGTTCCAAAAAGGCACCATAATCTCCGTCAGGAATGAAGCAAATATCCTGACTGTCGCTTTTCTTCGCAATGAAATCATCAATATTGGCAGCGATTTTACGGATTTCATCCTTTTCATAGAAGCCCACAGGCATCAATGTTCTTTCCAGCTGTTCCTGCGTCAGGCGATACAAGGCATAGGTCTGATCTTTTGCCGCTGTAACAGACGCTTTGATGGAATATCTGCCTGTGACAGGATGTTTTTCAATGCGGGCATAATGTCCTGTTGCAATATAATCTGCCTCAATTTTGTTGGCATAATCCAGCAGAGCTGCCCATTTCACATGACGGTTGCAGGCAATACAGGGATTGGGAGTCATACCTCTTTCGTAGCTGTTGATGAAGTAATCTACCACATTTTCACGAAATTCTTTCCGAAAATCCAATACATGAAATTCGATTCCCAGCTTTTCCGCTACACGAGAAGCATCTTTCACAGCAGAAAGATTGCCGCAGCCTTCTGTTTCTCCTGGCTCCTGCCACATACCCATGGTGACGCCAATGACTTCATACCCTTCTTCTTTTAATAAATAAACAGCCGTAGAACTATCTACGCCGCCCGACATTCCGATAATTACTTTTCCTTTTGACAATGGTTTCACCGACCTTATATTATTTTCATTTTTCGTTTCTCATGGTACCATATTCCCCACAGGGAAACAAGGCTTTCCTGCGCTTTCCAAATACAGAAAAAGCCCGATGCTCCCGAAAGAGAATCGGACTTTTTGATTTCACTTATTCTTCTGTATGGTGATGGAGTTCATCAATGTCATTGACAGGTTTTTTCAGACCTTCGATGACAATGTGATTTTTTTCTGCATAATCCCAAAGTGCTGCGTGGAGCGCTTCTTCTGCCAAGCAAGAACAGTGTACCTTTACAGGAGGCAGCCCATCCAGCGCTTCCATAACCGCTTTGTTTGTTACTTCCAGCGCCTGCTGAATGGTTTTGCCTTTTACCAGTTCTGTTGCCATAGAGCTGGTAGCTACTGCTGCGCCACAGCCAAATGTTTTGAATTTTGCATCCTGAATGATGCCGTCTTCAATCTGCAAATATACTTTCATAATATCGCCGCATTTTGCGTTGCCTACGGTACCAACACCGCTGGCATCTTCAATTTCGCCTACGTTTCTGGGATTCATAAAATGATCCATTACTTTTGCACTGTATTCCATAAATCATTCCTCCTGTGTATTCAAACAATCAATTGATAACCTTCTCTTTTTTCTCTATATTATTTCGCCTGTTTGCTGACTTCTTCGTAAAGGGGAGACATTTCCCGCAGTCTTGCCACAATCTGAGGCAGTTTTTCCAAAATAAAATCAATTTCTTCCTCTGTATTGTCTGTATCCAGTGTCAGTCTTAAAGAACCATGAGCTTTTTCATGAGGCAGCCCGATGGCCAGAAGCACATGGGAAGGATCCAGAGAACCGGATGTGCAAGCGGAACCGCTGGATGCCGCTACGCCCAAAGCGTCTAACAGCAGCAGCATGGATTCGCCTTCAATAAATTCAAAGGAAATATTGCAGTTGCCCGGCAGACGGTCTGTGGGATGACCATTCAGTTTGCTGTAAGGAATGGCTTCCAAAATGCCGTGGATCAGTCTGTCACGCATTTTTTCCAGCGTTGCTCTTGTTTCTGGCAGTTCTGCGGCAGCCAGTTCCACTGCTTTGCCCAGACCTACAATACCGGGGATGTTTTCTGTGCCTGCACGCATTTTCTTTTCCTGTGCACCGCCGAAAATCAAAGGTGTGATGCGTACGCCTTTACGGATATAAATAGCGCCGATGCCTTTTGGTGCACCCAGTTTGTGACCACTGATAGACAGCAGGTCAATGTGCATTTCTTCCACATCAATGGGAACATGACCCATTGCCTGTACAGCGTCTGTGTGGAAGTAGATGCCTTTTTCATGTGCCAGTTTCCCGATTTCCGCGATAGGTTCGATGGTGCCGATTTCATTGTTGGCAAACATCACGGAAATAAGAATGGTTTCTGGACAGATAGCCGCTTCCAGATCTTCCAGTCTGACTTTACCGTCTGCGTCTACATCCAGATATGTCACACGGAAACCATGTTTTTCCAGATATTCACAAGTATGCAAAATCGCATGATGTTCAATTTTTGTGGTAATAATATGATTGCCCTTATCTTTCAGTGCTTCTGCCACACCCCGCAGTGCCATATTGTCACTTTCGGAGCCACCTGCTGTAAAATAGATTTCAGAAGGCTGTGCATTGATGGCTGCTGCCACCTGTTCTCTTGCTTTTTCCATTGCCTTTTTACTCTCTTTCGCAATGCCGTAAATGCCGGATGCATTTCCGTAATACTCTGTAAAATAAGGAAGCATTGCTTCCAGAACTTCTTTTCTGACAGGAGTTGTTGCTGCATGATCCATATAAATTTTTGTTGCCATAGTCTTGTCCTCCTCTAAAACAAATTATCATTTTATATATCATAGTATTCTTATATGCTTTATGTGAATTAAATGTACCATACTTTTCATAGTTTGTCAATAGGAATTAAAAAAATAGTGTAAAATCCGATACGCCATTAATTTTTTGCAATTTGCAAACATTAATAAAAATATTTTTCTATCTGTGACAATGCCTTTTCTCGGTTCTGTATTAACCATATAATAAAATATGTATTTGCAACAGTTATAGTGAATTATGCGAAAGAAAAAATGAAAAATGAGGTGAGCAGATTGCAGGAATTTAAAGATCGACTGAAAATGCTGCGAAAAGAAAAAAAACTGACACAGGTAAAATTGGGAGAAATGTTAAACTATGGTTATACCGCCATTGCTAACTACGAATCCGGACGCAATCAGCCCTCTATCCCTGATTTGAAAAAAATCGCATCTATTTTTGATGTTTCTTTAGACTATCTTCTGGGGGTCAATGACATCCGCCATCCTTATATGGTTGATGATGATTCCATAGAATTTAACCGATTCCAGACCTATTATGCACAACTGAGTAAAAACAGCAGAGAAGAACTGCTTATGTATATGCAGTGGTTATTGGATCGCGATGCTATGCGAAAAGGAGAAAACACAACGGAAAAATCTTCTTTGCTGCGTGTTGCACAGACTGAAAAAGAATATCGTAAAGATTAATCATGTAAAAAACCCTTTTGCTGCGGAAAGATTGCTTTCCACAGCAAAAGGGTTTTTTTATTTTTTCCCAATCATTCTTCTATCTTCATAAAACGCACGCAAATGATCCAGAACTTTGATACCAACAATAATGCAAATGAGCATCTGCACCCAACACATCCACTCCAACTCATAGCGATGCAGGAAAAGTATCATAAACAGCAGCCCTTCCCCCAGAGCCAGCCACAAATGCTTGTTTTTCATCTTCTTCCATCCTCCTTGCCATATTTCTTTATAGCATAGCAGAAAATCATTCGGTTTTTGTTATGGTTTTGTTATGATTTTCTTACAAAATTCCAACGGTTTTTCGATGGAGATACCGCAGGAAAAACAGACAGATCACCAGAGAAACAAAGGTTGCCAAAGGGGAAGCCAGCCCCATGACATACAGCGATTCCCCTGCATAACGGCTCAAAAAAGCCGTAGCCGGAATACGCACACCAAAAGTTGCCAGCATGCTGTGGGCAAAAGCAATCACCGATTTCCCATAACCGCTGAAATAGGAATTCATGCAGAAAATAAAGGCAACCAGTATGCAGTCAATGGAATAGGACCGCAGGTAATCTGCCGCTGCGCTGACCACCTCTGTCTCTTTGGAAAATATCCCCGTGATGCTTTCCGGGTTCCACTGACAGTATATGCAAAACAGCACACCAAAGACCAATGCATATCCAATGCCAAACCACAGTGTTTTTCGTGCCCGGTCCGCCTTTCCTGCTCCCAGATTCTGGGCTGTCATAGCAGCAACAGCCGAAGCAAAAGACGTAGGCGGCAGCATTGCGAAAATGATAATTTTTTCCACAACACCTACTGCTGCCGAAGGAACCAGCCCTAATGTATTCACAATGGCTGTGATAACCAAAAAAGAAATATTCACCAGCGCATCCTGCAATGCCAGAGGCAGCCCCACTTTCCAGATACGCAGCGCCGACTCTGGGTCTGGAATAAAGTCTTTTTTATATACAGGAAAGGAAAAACCTTTCTTTCTAATATATATCAGTGCAGCAAGAAAACTGATTGCCTGTGCAGCAACCGTCGCAATGGCAGCACCTTCGGCACCCATGCCAAAACCGCCTACCAGCAAAAAGTCCACACCAATATTGACAATGCAGGCAATCAATATAAAATACACAGGTGTTTTGGAGTCACCCAATCCACGGAAAATACCACTGACTGCATTATATCCAATGATAAAAGGAATCCCTGCGGAACAGGTAAAAATATATGCTTTAGCTGCCTCTGCCGCTTCCTGAGGCGTTTCCATAGCTGTTACAATGGATTCTGTCAAGAACAGCATCAGCGGTGTTAAAATCACTGCCAGCAGCAAAAAAGATGACGCAATGGTACCCACTGCTTTTGCTGCGCCTCTTGGATTTCCTTCACCAATGCATCTGCCCAGCAAAACCGTACCGCCGGTAGAAATCCCCAGTATAATACCTGTAATGGTCTGCATGACCTGACTGCCAATGGCAACAGCCGATACGCCAGCAGCCGTATCAAAACGCCCC
Organism: Anaerotignum lactatifermentans; assembly: GCF_014982935.1. Taxonomy (NCBI): domain Bacteria; kingdom Bacillati; phylum Bacillota; class Clostridia; order Lachnospirales; family Anaerotignaceae; genus Anaerotignum; species Anaerotignum lactatifermentans. Next base: position 20,867 of record NZ_JADCKK010000044.1, read on the forward strand.
ACCACATACAAATCCGCTGCACCATATAACGCCTGCAGAAAACTGGCAAGCAAAAAGGGCACTGCAAACCGCAGCAATGTGGTGCCGATTTTTCCTTCTGTCAAAGAAAATTCCTGTGTCATACGCTTCTCCTTTCATAATCAGGACCACCGGCTTAGCCGGTGGTTTGCTCTGCCCCTAGAAGGGGCTCTTACCAGCAGCGCTTGCAAGCGCATTGAAAGTCCGCCAAGTGCTCTACTTTCTCAACTGCCGCCCTTGGCGGCTA
>NZ_JADCKK010000045.1:0-20559 GCF_014982935.1 Anaerotignum lactatifermentans
CAGCTCCAAGTCTATAACCGTAGGGACTATAATCTGTTCCCTATGAGACCTCTGGGTTGGAAATCCCCACAGACTGTCCTGAAGGAATTTATTAAGGAGGGTGTAACATATGTTTGACAAACCCACAGTTTTCCTCAAGGTTTTTCCCGCCGCAGTTCTCTTGCTGCTGCCATGGTGGTTTCTGTGATTTCCTCACCGCCCATAAGCCGCGCAATTTCCCGACAGGAAGCGTTCTCATCTAATGTTTCTACGGTTGTGGTGGTTCGCCCTTCCGCCACATGTTTTTCTATGCGAAAATGATTATCTGCCATAGCCGCAATCTGAGGCAAATGGGTAATACACAGGATCTGCCGCTTTTTCCCCAGCAGACTCATTTTTTCCCCAACTTTTCTGGCAGTCTTACCGCTGACACCTGTGTCGATTTCGTCAAAAATAAAGGTTCCAATTTCGTCTGCATCCACCAGCACTGTTTTCAATGCCAGCATCACGCGGGACATTTCCCCGCCGGATGCGATTTTTGCCAGAGGCTTCAAGTCCTCCCCCGCGTTGGCAGAAATCAGAAATTCCACTTTATCCAGACCGTTTGCGGCAAAATTTTCCCGTTTTTCTACGGAAATATAAAATCTTGCCTGTGCCATTTCCATATCATGCAGTGCCTGTTCCACCTGTGTCTGCACCTGCAAAGCTGTATTTTTCCGAATAGCTGTGATTTCTCCAGCCAAGACTGTCATATGTTCATGAACTGCCTGCAACGCCTGTTCCAGTTCTGCCGCGCGTTCCTCACTGTTTTGCAGAAAATCCAGTTCTTCCACTGCTTTCTGATAAAAATCCAGAACTGCTTCCACACTGCCGCCATATTTTCTTTTCAAGCGGTAGATGGTCTGCAAACGTTCCTCGATATTTTCCAGTGCGTCCGGGTCTGCTTCCAGCAAATGGGTATACTTCTTCCATTCCCTTGCGCCGTCTTCCAGCTGCGCATACACATTGTCCATACGCTCGCAAAGTTCTGACAGACTGTTATCCAGTGCTGCCGCTTCCTGCAAACACCGCAACGCCTCTCCCAGATTATCACAGGCAGAAGCCATACCTTCTCTGCCATCATAAAGCAATTCTACGCCTTCCACAGACAAACGCATAAGCTTTTCTACACTGCCCAGACGTTTTTTCTGCTCCAGCAATTCTTCTTCCTCGCCGGCACGCAGAGAGGCGCCTTCAATTTCTTCTTTCTGAAATTGGAGGATATCCAATCGCTGGGCACGGCTGCTTTCTTCCCCACAGAGCATTTCCAGCTGTTTTTTCAGTTCTTTTTCTCTGCTGAATTCCTTGCGGTATTCCGCCAGTTTTTCTTCCAATGCCTCGCCGCAAAAACGGTCCAGCAAATGAATATGCCGACTGGGATTCAGCAATGACTGATGTTCATGCTGTCCGTAAATATCCAGCAATTCTCCTGCCAATTCCTTCAGCATACCGGCTGTAACCGTGCTGCCATTGACACGGGCAACGGTTTTTCCTGATGCCTGCATGGTGCGGGCAATGAGCAACGTGCCGTCTTCCTCTACTGGAATACCGTTTTCCTCCAAAAAAGCAGAAACCTTCGGGTTCTCTGCGGAAAACAAGGCTTCCACCACTGCCGACTGTTCTTCCTTTCGCAGAAAATCACGGTTTACCCGACCGCCCAGTGCAAAATGCAGGGAATCGATAATCATGGATTTCCCGGCGCCTGTTTCCCCTGTGAGGATATTCAAGCCCTTTTCAAAATGCAGTTCACTTTCTGCAATCAGTGCTACGTTTTTGATATGCAAATGTTCCAGCATTTTTACATTCCCCGTTTCTTAGGCACTATGAATGATACGATACAGCTTTTCAATAATCACCGCTGCCTGATTGTGTGTTCTGACTACGCAGAATACGGTATCATCCCCGGCAATGGTTCCCAGGATTTCCGGGTTCTGCATGTTATCCAGCGCAACGGCTACTGCCATGCCCATACCTTCCAATGTCTTGATGACAATCATATTCTGTGCATAGTCCATTTTTACAACTGCTTCTTTGAATACACGTGTCAAACGTTCTGTAATTTCCGTATCATTGCCGGTAATGACAGAATATTTCTGTTTTCCCCGCTCAGTGGCGATTTTTGTCAGCTTCATTTCCCGGATGTCCCTGGAAACAGTTGCCTGTGTAACCATAAAGCCTTCTTCACACAGTTTCTGCGCCAGTTCGTCCTGGGTTTCAATATCGTATTTTTCGATCAGTTCCAATATTTTCGCATGTCTGGCAATTTTCAAACTCGTCACAACCTTTCTATTCTCTATCTGCTGAGTTTCTGACGCAATACATCATAAAAACTCTGCGGATTTGTTTTGATAATGGAAGCATATTCCTTTGCTCTTTTCACCTGCACAACTTTTTTACCTGTCAGTGTCCAAGCATCCTGCCCATCGGCACTGACGGTAAAATCCGCCTCTTCTCTGGGATTGATTTCCACTGTCACCACATCGTCAGCCGAAACCACAATGGAACGGCTAGTAAGGGTATGCGCGGAGATTGGCGTAATGGCAATAATCTGCGCATCTGCTTTCAGAACGGGACCACCAGCAGACAGATTATACGCCGTAGAGCCCGTAGGTGTGCAAATGATAACACCATCCGCCCGAAGGGTATCTACATATTCCTCATTGACGTAAATATTAAACTCCAGAATTTTGTAGAGCAAACCTCTGGTAATACAAATATCATTCAGGGCAAGAATCCCCTCGATTCGTTCCATATCTGTGGCAATGGTCGCCTGCAGCATCATGCGTTTTTCCATTTTATAATCGCCTGCCAGCACTTTATCAATGGCATACTCTGCATGATTTTTTTCTTCCGCTGTCAAAAATCCCAGCGTCCCTAAATTGATGCCCAAAATCGGCGTACCATAGGGCGCTGACTTTCTTCCGACACCAAGAAGAGTACCGTCGCCGCCCAAAGAAATCAGAAAATCCGAATCCCGATACAGTTCTTCTTCTAAGCAGCCATATTCCTCCAATCCGGCAAGCTTTGCTGCCTTCATAGATAGACATGGCTGACACTCTTTCAATTTCAAATATTGCAGCAGCCGATTGGTTACCGCAAAATCCTTATCTTTCTCCAAATTTGGAAGTATTCCTACTTTTTTCATACCTTCGCCCCCATGCAGCGTCATAAAACTTCATGTGATTTTGCTGCGATTTCTTCTACCCATGTATGAACTTCTTCTTTTGTCGCACCTGGCTGCTTTTTATCCAAGTAAATCAAGTATTCAATGTTGCCTTTAGGTCCTTTGATGGGAGAGAAATCCAGTCCCATCACACCCAAACCATTTGCCATAGCATAATCCGCAATCATGAGGATGACTTCTTTATGTACAGCAATGTCTTTGACAACACCATTCTTCCCTACTTTTTCTCTCCCCGCTTCAAACTGGGGTTTGATGAGGCAGACCAACTGTCCATCCTCTTTCATAACGCCCAATACGGCAGGTAGAACTTTTGTCAGGGAAATAAAAGATACGTCAATGGACGCAAAATCCGCCGCATCAGGCACCTGTTCCTGCGTTACATAGCGCACATTGGTTTTTTCCAGACAAACGACTCTGGGGTCATTGCGCAGTTTCCAGGCAAACTGACCATAGCCAACGTCGATGGAATATACCTTTGCAGCGCCGTTTTGCAGCATACAGTCTGTGAAACCGCCGGTAGAAGCGCCAATATCCAGACAGATTTTATCTGTCAGTGTAATGGGAAAAACTTCCATGGCTTTTTCCAATTTATAGCCGCCGCGGCTGACATATTTCATGGCTGCATCCCGCACTTCGATTTCCGCAGTTACAGGAATCTTTGTGCCGGCTTTATCTTCTTTCATACCGTCCACATAGACATTGCCTGCCATAATATATGCTTTCGCCTGATCTCTGCCCGGTGCCAGCCCACGCTGTACCAGCAGTACATCTAGCCGTTCCTTTTCCACTTTTTCTGCCATAACTTACTCTCCCAACGTTTTTTTGATGGATTGATAAATCCCTTCTGCATCCAGACCATATTTTGCAAACAGCTGCGCCTGTGTCCCCTGTTCGATGTATACATCAGGGAACGCCAAGTTTTTCACATTGGCTGCAATATCATGATCACTGTAAAATTCCAGCACTGCGGAACCAAAGCCACCATCACGGACATTATCTTCCACTGTGAAAATATGGCTGCAATCTTCTGCCACCGCCCGCAAAATTTCTCCATCCAGAGGACGAATGAAACGGATATTTACAAGAGAAGGATTCTTTCCTTCTGCCCTCAGACGTTCCACTGCGCCATAAGCTGCATCCAGCATATGACCTTCTGCCAAAATGGCAATGTCTTCGCCTTTTGCGATCCATTCCGCCTTGCCATATTCAATGGGCAGACGCTGCATTTCAAAGTTTTCTGATGCTGTCCCTCTGGGATAACGCACTGCCACAGGACCTTTGCAGACATTAACCGCATAGTCCAGCATTGCTTCCAGTTCCCATCCATTCTTGGGTGAAAGCACTGTCATATTAGGGATATGACGCAGGAAAGAAAGGTCAAATACCCCCTGATGGGTTTCCCCGTCGGCACCAACAATCCCTGCACGGTCAATGGCAAATACCACATGGAGATTTTCCATGCAAACATCATGGATGATCTGGTCATAAGCACGCTGCAGGAAAGAGGAATATACGGCAAAAACAGGAATCATCCCCTGACTTGCCAGTCCTGCCGCGAAGGTTGTCCCATGCTGCTCCGCAATGGCAACGTCAAAGAAACGCTTCGGAAATTCTTTGCGGAATTTCTGGAATCCTGTACCGCTGCACATGGCAGCTGTGATACCCACAACTTTGGGATTATGCTTTGCAATTTCCACAATTTTCTTACCAAACACAGCAGACCAACTTGGTTTATTGCTCTTGGAAAGGGGGTCCCCTGTCCGCAGATCAAAGGGGCTGACACCATGGTAATCCCATGGACGTTCTTCCGCATAAGGATATCCCCGCCCCTTTTCTGTTTTCACATGAATCAAAATAGGTCCATACATCTGCTGTACATTTTTGAACAGTTCAATCAATTCCGGCAAATCATGCCCATCTACAGGACCAATGTATTTAAAGCCCATGCCTTCAAACACAGCCCCTTCTAAGAGCAGCAACTTTGCGCTGTCTCTTACCTTTTCCAGTACGGAATAGGCAGGTTTGCCAATAACAGGCACCATATCACGGAATTGTTTGAAATTATCTTTAAACGCCTGATACCGGTTGCTGGTACGCAAGGAGTTCAAATGCTTGCTGATAGCACCAACATTGGTATCGATGGACATCTGGTTATCATTCAAAACAACAATCAGGTCCGTATTTTCTCTGCCTGCATTATTCAGCGCTTCATAAGCCAAACCGCCTGTCATGGAACCATCACCGATGACAGCAATCACATGGTTTTTTCTGCCCTGCAAATCTCTTGCCTTAGCAATCCCCAAAGCCGCTGAAATAGATGTAGAACTATGACCTGCCGCAAAAGCGTCACAAGGGCTTTCATGGGGTTTCGGGAACCCGCTAAGCCCATCCAGCTGACGCAAAGCGGAAAATCCTTCCTTACGTCCTGTCAGCATTTTATGGATATATGCCTGATGACCTACATCCCATACGATTTTATCTTGAGGCAGTCTGAAACAGTATTCCAGCGCCACCGTCAGCTCTACCACACCCAGATTGGATGCCAGGTGACCACCGGTTTTCGAAACTGCCCGCAGAAGGAAGCGGCGCAGTTCTTTACAAAGCTGCTCCATTTCCTGTAAATTCAACTTTTTCAAGTCTTCCGGAGATTGGATACGGTCCAATATTCCGCCCACACAAATCACCTGCTCTCCTTATCTTAAAACAACAATCCTACAACAATCCCCAAAATCGCTCCCACAAATACCTCCAATGGCGTATGCCCCAGCAGTTCCTTTACTTTCTGCAGTTCCGGCAGTTTATGGTGCTCAATCATGTAGTTGATGATCTCCGCCTGTTTGCCGGCTGCACGCCGGATCCCTGCCGCATCGTACATGACCACAAAGGAAAAAATCAGCGAGATGGCAAACAATGCCGAATCAAAGCCGTTATACTTCCCCACACTAGTAGTCAGTGCCATAACCAGAGATGAATGGGAACTGGGCATACCGCCTGTCCCAGTCAATCTGCTGGCATCAAATTTTCTCTCTGTCACAATGGGACGGATGGTCTTAAATCCCTGTGCCAATGCCCAGGAAATGATTGCCGCCCAAAAGGGTTTATTCCATAAAAACGATTCAAATCCCATAGAATCATCTTCTTTCTTTTGCTCAATATGTTCTTTGCAGCAAATAGTTTGTCAATGTCTGTAAGAAATCACAGGATTCGCCCAATTCTTTCCAGATTGCCACTGCTTCATCGGAAAGTTTTGCGGCGATTTTTCTGGATTCTTCAATGCCGTACAAAGTCACATAAGTTGTCTTTTCATTTTTCTCATCGCTGTGGATGGGTTTTCCCAGTTCTTCCATGGTACTGGTCACATCCAGAATATCGTCCAGAATCTGGAACGCCACCCCGATTTTTTCGCCTGCCAGACCGAATTTTTCCACAACTTCGTCAGAAGCACCGCCAACTCTTGCGCCCGCTTCCAGCGCGCCGCGGATCATTGCCGCTGTTTTATGGATGTGGATAAAATCCAGTGTTTCTTTATCAATGGGTTTGCCTTCAAAATAAACGTCTACCACCTGACCGGTGAGCATCCCATGGACACCAGCGCCTTTGGCAATGGCAAGCATCGCGCCGGTAGTTTCTTTGCAGGGATTTTCATAACAAGCCTGCGCCATGGTTTCCATAGCATGATGGAGCAGACCATCCCCTGCCAGAATTGCCATATCTTCGCCATATACTTTATGACTGGTCAGTCTGCCGCGACGATAATCGTCATTATCCATGGCAGGCAGGTCGTCATGAATCAAAGAATATGTATGAATCATTTCCAAAGCACAGGCAAAAGGCATTGCCATTTCTTTTTTGCCGCCTACGGCTTCACATGCTGCCAGCACCATCATGGGGCGCAGACGTTTGCCGCCAGCAAAAAGGCTGTAGCCCATTGCTTCAAAGATCACAGGAGGAAATGCCTCCTGTTTGGGTATATATGTCTGCAAAGCAGCCTCGATTTCCTGAATGCGTGCCTGCATATCACTTTTGAAGTCCATTTTCCATATCCTCCTCTGCAAAAGGTGTTTCTTCCCATAAGCCTGCTTCTTTGCGCAGCATTACAATGCTTCCCTCTGCTGCTGCCAGTTTTTCCTTGCAGACTGCTGAAAGACTCAAGCCTTCCTGATAAAGCTTTACTGCTTCTTCCAAAGGAACTTCTTCCCTTTCCAGCCGGTCAACGATTTCCTCCAGCCGTGTCATAGCTTCTTCAAAGGTGACTTTCTTCTTCGCCATGGGTAAACACCTCCTTTTCCTGAATATTCGTTTCTATTTTGCCATCCTGCAGATGCAGAGTGACTCTATCCCCCACTTCCACCTGTTTGACGGAAGTCAGTAATTTTCCTGATGATGCGACAGCCATCACATATCCCCGTGACATGACTGCCAGCGGTGACGCGGCTTCCAGACGATTGGTCAGGTACTGCCACCGTTCTGCCCGCTGCATCAGACGATTGGTCATTTCTTTATCCAGCCGCTGCTGGGTTTCTTCCATATCCATCATAGTACGGTAAATCCGCTCCAAAGGTCTTTCCATGACAGGACGGGATTTCAGCAAATCCAGACGTCTGCGGCAAGATGTCAAGAGTGCACTCACATCTCTTTCCAGACGCAGTTCCAGACGATGAAAGGCTTCCAGCCGTTCAGTCAAAGGCGTTGTCGCCAGTTCTGCCGCCGCGGAAGGTGTAGGCGCCCGCATATCCGCCACAAAATCCGTGATGGTAAAGTCCGTTTCATGACCTACAGCAGAAATCACAGGAATCTCTGACGCAAAAACGGCTCTTGCCACATTTTCGTCATTGAAGCACCACAAATCTTCCATGGAACCACCACCGCGCCCCAAAATGATGACATCTGCCTTTCCCCATTCATTGACCAACTTCAGAGAATGGACAATATCTGCCGCTGCCTGTTCTCCCTGTACCAATGTGGGAAAAATCGCCACTTTCACATTAGGGTCTCGACGCTTGACAATTTGCAGGATATCTCGCACCGCCGCACCTGTTGGCGAAGTAATCACTGCAATGCAAGAGGGATTTTTCGGAATTTCTCTTTTGAAATCCCCATCAAACAATCCTTCTGCCGCCAGTTTTTCTTTTAACTGCTCAAAAGCAACCTGTAAGGCTCCAATGCCCAAAGGCTCCAAAAATTCCGCATACAGCTGGTACTGTCCCGTTTTTTCATAAAGAGAAACGTGACCGTATACCACCACTTGCATGCCATTTTCTGGTTCAAACGGCAGTCCTGCCGCATCCTGCCGAAACATCACGCAGGACAATGCACCTGATGCATCCTTCAATGTGAAATACAAATGCCCGGAACTATGGGCTTTGAAATTGGAGATTTCCCCTTTCACCAAAAGGCTGCTCAATATAAAATCGTTTTCCAGTAAATTGCGAATATAACGGTTGATCTGTCCAACCGTAAAAATTTTCGGTTCAATCATACCGGTTCATTTCCCTTCAGGCAGAAGCGATTTTCCCCAGCACGCCATTGATGAATGCAGGCGCTTCGTCAGAGCTGTATTTCTTCGCCAGTTCCACCGCTTCATTGATGACAACGCCTACAGGCGCGTCTTTGCTGTATTTCAGTTCATATACTGCCAGTCGCAGAATCGCCAGATCTACACGGTTCATTCTCTGGGTATTCCAGCCTTTTGCAAAGCTATCAATGACAGCGTCAATGGCTTCCAGATTGGCTCTGGTGCCTTCCACTGCTGCCATAGTGTAAGCCTTATCTTCTTCTGTTACCACTTCGTCCTGTTCCGCAAAAAACAGATCTGTCATCTGTTCCTGTTCTTCCGCTGCGTTGAATTCCATCTGGAACAACAGTACAAAGGCATTTTTTCTCGCATTTCTTCGGCTCATAATCTTCCTCCGCTTTTCTCATTACAATTAGGGACAAATACCACTCCCATACAGGAGTGGTATAATTCCGTTTTTTTATTCTTCTTCGTCCCCTTTTGCGGTTTTTTCCTTCACAATGCCTGCCACTGCCACATTGACAACAGGCACAGAAAGTCCTGTCATGGTTTCCACGGCATTTTTGACTCTCTTCTGCACTTCTTCAGCAACAACCTGAACTTTGGTACCAAAGTTCACGATAATTTCCATATCCAGTACCACTTCGTCGCCATCACTGTCTACTTTGGCACATTTTGTCTGGCTTTTCTTGCCAAAAAACTCTACAAACCCTTTGCCACTTCCAGCGCCTTCTGTCACGCCGTCAACTTCCAGTGCCGCTGTTACAGCAATCACGCCAATAACTTCATCTGCGATCTGAATCTGCCCGTTTGTGATTTTGTCTTCAGACATATTTCCGACCTCCTGTCTTGTCTTACAAAACAGCATCTCCACTGCGCGCAGTGGTATCAAATCCTGCAATGCCATTTCTCTGTCTTTCATATCAGTATACCAGAAAATATACCTCAATGCAAATAAATATACAACAAAACATGTATAAATTCACATTATACGTTTGCCGCCAGACATACTTTTTCCTTCTGCAAAATCTCCTGCGTCAATTCCAGCGCCCGCAGGATGGCGCCGTCCATATTGTAATAGCGGTATTCTGCCAGTCTGCCGCACAGATACAGGTTGTCCCACTGCTGTAATGCCTTCTGGTACATTTCATAAAGGCTTCTGTTCTGTTTGTTTTCAATGGGATAATAGGCTTCCTGCCCTGCATTTGCCGTAAATACCATGGGATACTCCCGAAGGATTGTGGTAACTCCTGTCTTTTGCTGTCCTGTCAATTTTTTAAATTCCGTGATTCTGGTAAAGTCCTCGCTGTTTGGATAATTGACAACACTTGCAGACTGAAAATCATTCTGCTGCAATGTTTCAAATTCCAGACGCAAAGAACGATAAGGTAAAAATCCGAAACAGTTTTGCAGCAAAGTATCTGGCATGCCTGTATAAATAAATATACCATCAAACACCTCTCCGTCAAAACGCATGGTGCCGTCTGGCTGCAGCGTCAGCAGGTCCATCACATCCACACCCGTTTGACAGACAATATTCTTGTGTTGCAGCAAATTTTCAAATATCTTGGTATAGCCTTCTGCCGGCATCAGTTGATAACGGTCGCCAAAATAACGGTCATCCTTACCCAATACCACAGGCACGCGGCTAATAACAGAACGGTCTACCTCCAGCACCGGCATGCCCCACTGTTTTGCAGTATACCCTTTAAATACATTGTCAAACACAAATTGCCCCAGTTCTGCGATTTCCTGATCTGTATGTTCCATCAGTTCCAGAACCGTCACTCTTGTTTTTCCTGAAAAAGTCCTGTGCAGTTTTGTTTCCAGCTTCTTAGCCTGCTCCATGGGGAATAAGGCTTCCAAAGAAGTGAAATTAAAAGGAATGGGAACTTCTTTTTCTTTGATTTTGCCCTTTACCCGATGTTCATATGTATCCCATTTTCCAAATCGCCGGATATAGTGAAAAACTTTCTCATCATTGGTATGGAAGATATGAGGACCATAAACATGGATACGGATACCCGCTTCATTTTCTTCTTCATACATATTTCCGCCAATGTGGTTTCTTTTTTCCAGTACCAGCACCTGTTTTCCAGCTTCCGCCATTTCTCTTGCCGCAACAGCGCCTGCAAAGCCTGCACCTGCCACGATCACATCAGGTTTCCCCTTCCATTGTTTCATCATAGTCGCTCCCTCTTTCTATCCTTTTCCTTTCATCTCATTGATTTATGTTCTTTGACTGCGAAAATGGCAGACACACCAAACACCTAAACTTACCAGAAGCACCATATAAAAACTGATACCTCTGGAAATACACATAGACGCTGCCAGATCGCTCCCCGGAAAAACAGACGCAAATACCGCTGTATAAACCAGTTCCGAAATGCCTGCCGACCCAGGGAACGGCAGCATGTCCACTGCAATATATACCGTTGCCTGCAGCACCATAATCCAAAACAGACCAACGCCTTCCAGTCCCATGGCACGATAAATGAGCCATGTCAGGAAAAACAAACTGCATCTCTGCACAAGGGTCATAACTGTTGCCACAACGATTTTTCTTGGATTTTCCTGAAAAAAACGCACCACTGCACCATATCTTGCCACTGCTTCCCGCAGATGTTCTTTCCGTTCTTCTTTGGGATGAAGCAGTCTGATCTTCACCAGCAATCCTTCCAGAAACAACGCCGTTTTTTCCGCACATACAGGCGTTACCATCACCCATACCAGTATGGCAACCAATATGGCATTCAGTACGATTCCCAGATAGAACAGCCAATAATATCCCTGAAAATAAGCACCTAACTGTTTATGCCAGAAAACTGCAATAAACAGCCCCAAAACCGCCAGTACAAATTTATACAGCACAGCCACTACCATCAGCACCGGTGTACTGTCTGCCAATGGCAGCCCTGCCTTTTTCATATAATAAAGCTGGGCAGGCTGTCCGCCTGTGGCAGAGGGCGTGATACCGGAAAAGAAAAATCCGATAAATGACCAGCTAATACATTTCAGCAACGGCATCTTCTGCCCGATTGCCCGCAGCAGATAACAGATGATACTGCCTTCTGCTGCCACAAAAAACAACGCTGTCACAATACCAGCCAAAATCCATATATGTTCCGCTCGGGCCATTGCCCCTGCCACAGCCCGCATATCATTGTTTTCCACAAGGACGTATATGGTAATCCCAATGAGCAGGCACAAAAACAGAATACTGCCCACATATTTACGTACCATACACTTCTCCTTTCCCATAAAATAAATGACGGCTCATGACATAATCCGACAAATATCCTTCATAAAGCACCTGTAACTGTTCCAATTCGTAAAAATCCCTTGGCGTAACCATGGAAAAATGTTTCTCAAAAAGGGACAGCCCAACCTCATCCATAGCCTGTGCCAGAAAAGAAGAACAGGTGTAATGATTCTTCTGATAAAAAGGCTTTTGCAGCCAGATAAAAGGCAGTCCAATAATACAGTAATGGTACCGAAATCTATTTCTGTAACAGATATTCATTTTTTCCCGCAACAGTTCTTTCTGTTCCGCTGTGCAGGAAAGCTCACAGACACGATACCTCGCATCTGGAAATACCCGCAGTATTTTTGGTGTATTCTCCCGAATGAAGCCTGCAAAAAAGGGAATTGCAGGATCACGTCTTCCAACGCTGTAAGCTTCCTGAAAATCTGCATCAAATGACAATGCCACATGACAGTATGAAATTTTTATGACACGGCGTATGATATTCGCAAAAAACCCCGGTGTATCTACCAGTGCAATATAAAGTTTTTCCATTTGTTCCGCCTTCTTTTTTACTGAAATTTCACCAGTTTCCGCGCCAGTCGGTATCCTGTCAGTGTCGCAAAATCCCCCAGTTTGCCCGGAAGATATGTCAGCCCACTGAGGCGTTTATACCGCAGGGTCTTATACAGCCCTTTATCCATCTGACGCATGTACTCCCATAATTCTCTTCGTTTTTCCATAGCATCTGCATCACCAATGAGCAGCAGATGAATGGAAGAAATGGCCATCATGACAGAAATATTTCTGGTCATATATGTTGCCAGTTTTTTCTCTCGTACCTGATGGAGATCTGTACAAGCGGAAACCAGTTTTGTCACCAGAATCTGCTGGTCAATGCGCTTCATAAGCATTTTTTCATTGACAGACTGGTCTTCCCGTCCGATAAAGTAGTGATACAAATCCACATCCAAATAAAAAATATGTTCTACAAAAGGCAGTGGCTGATAAGCAAAAATATTATCCACATAGAATGTATGCTTCGGCAGTTCTACACCGCTTTTGCGCAGCACTTCTGTTTTGAAGATCAATGCATGCATAATCAAATACTGTGTCGGCAGAAAACGACCAATCTCATGCCAGTTGCACAGACTGCCGGATTCAAACACATTGCGGTAATGAATCTGCTGCTGTCTGCCTTCGTACAAGTGGTCGTATATGTAATTGCAGACAAGCATATCCACGGGTGTCTGGTTGATCCGCCATTTTTCCATGTGATCCAGTACTTCCTTTAAAGCTTCCGTATCCAACCAGTCATCAGAATCCACCACTTTGTAAAATTCTCCGGTTGCATGAGCAAGACCTACGTTTACGCCCTGTCCATGCCCTTGATTTTCCTGATGAACCGCTTTGACAATGGTCGGATATTTTGCCGCATATTCATCGGCAATTTCTCCTGTGCGATCTTTGGAACCATCATTGACAATGATGATTTCCACCTTTTCTCCTCCTGTCAGCAGTGTATCAATACAACGCCGCATGTAGTCTTGAGAGTTGTAACATGGCACGGCAAATGTAATCAGTTTCATGAGGCAACTTCCTTTCTTTTTTTCGTTCCATCTAAATATTTATACAAGAATATACCAAAACAATTTGAAAACTGTGCTAAGAAAATTCGAAAACTTTCTTAATTTTTTGCGAAAAAAGATTAAATTTCCCAGTATTTACCAGTTTTTCCGCTATCCCATGATCATTTTCTTTGTGGTGTAAGCAGATTTCCATGAAAAAAATATTGTTCTCAAACATGCGAAAGGCATATGATTTTATGCAAATTCCCACTAAAAAACCATGTTATGACCATACAAAATGACAGTCCCTCTTTGAGTAACTGTCATAAAAAAGCAATTCTCATTAAGAAAACATAACAAATAAAATCTTATAAAAATAAGCAAGCTGAAATCCTCTTTATCATAAAGATTTCAGCTTGCTTTGTTTTCTTATGAAGATATCCCTAATGATGTACGTTTTTTTATTTGCTCTGTTTCCATGTGGAAATCCGAATCTGTTCTGCGGTGTATCCTGTTTTGCGTTTGACGATATCCTGAATCTGTGCCACTTCCGCGTCTGTCAGGGTATCTTTATCCACGACCACATCCACCGTATCGTCATCCATACGGACATAAGCCTGAGAGAATCCTTTTGCCTCAATCATAGCTTCTGCCGCTGTTTCCTTTTCAATGCGTTCCTGCAATTCCAGCATACTGTCACTGCAAACATTCTTCTGGCTTTCGCTGACATTGCTGTTGTTCAACATTTCTGTCAGGATTTCCTTCTGTTTTGCTCGAGACTGTTCTCTGTCCAATTTTGCTTCTGCAAAGTAACGGGAAGCATCGTCACTGGTATCAGCGCTGGCAAATACTGCCGCTCCATCCCCTGTGGTTGTGGATGCTTCCGCAGTCAGAGGGTCTAAAGTCCCTTCTTCTGTGGGCATATCATCCGGCAGAGCCGCATAATCATCCTCCATCAGCGCCGCCATATCCCCTTCTTCCGTCAGTTCCATGGCTGTTTTGGTGCCTTCTGCGGATCTGGTTTCCTGAAAATTCAGGTACCCTGCCGCCGCAATCATCACTGCCAATGCTGTCACTACTACTTGATTCCGTTTTACTGTAAACATACTTTTTCCCCCTTATTTCATTTTGAGTATGGCTATTTTATGTGCAGGCACTTGCAGCAATGCCTGTGCCGCACGACTTAACCCATCACATACCACCGGATCACCGGCACCCTGTGCCACAATGAGCACACCTTCCACCTGCGGCGCTGTTTCTGTCAGAATCAGCGGTGACTGTCCGCCGCTGCCGTTCTCCATAAGCACCACCGTGCTTTCTCGGCTCACGGTATTCTCACTGTTTCCATTGCTTTCCTCAATTTTCTCCTCTCTGGCAGGTGTGCTTTCCGCAGTAGTGGCATAAGTCAAAAGCACCTGTACCTGCCCTGCCCCTGCCACCTGACTGAGTACCCGCTCCAATTCTGCTTCCAGCTGCCGTTCTGCTCTCTCTCCCGTAGTTTGCTGCACATTTTCCACAGCCACTTGTTCCTTTGGTTCACCTTCCACAAAACGGCTGCACAACAGCAGCGCAATGCCAATGAGGAGCCCTGCTGCCATTTTCATCCGCACCTGCCGATTTTCCGGGCAGAACAAACGGCGCAAAAAATCGTTTTTCATCCTCTTTCCCCCTTTTGTATGTTATGGAACCAGCGTAATGGCTTCTGTTTCCATGCCATATTCTTTTGCCGCATCTTCCTTCAGGGATTCCGGCAAGTTTCTCCCGCTGATTTCCATTTCCTCCGGCAGTCCGCTTTCTTCATTCCATGCAATATGTACGTCATCCACATTTGGTTCCTGCCTTTGCAGTTCTGACAAAACCTGATTTTCCATTGTCTTTCGTGTCCAGTTTTCCCCAAGTTCCGCGTCATAAGATACCTCTTGTTCCGGCAATGCGAAAAATTGGGGAAAATCCATTTCTTCCAAATGAAACAACCCCAGCATAGGCTTCAGCACCGCCAAAAGTACCAACAGTCCCAATATCCATCTGGTATACTGCCGAAAGTTCCCCTTTGGCATCAACAGTCCTACTGCCACCGAAAAAACGGTCAAGGCGCTTATAGTTTTTATATATGCGGTAAAAGCCTCCATCATGCCTCTCACTTCCTTTCTACAACACGCCCAGCAGCAGCACAGAAGAAAACAGGAACATCACTTCCACCAGAAAAACAACGCCCAGCAAAAGAGCTGTATAATCCCCTGCAATACCAATACACTCCACCAGACGGGCTTCACAGACAGATTCCACCGCTGCCGCTGTCAGTTTGAAAATCAATGTCATTGCCACCAGCTTTATCACCAGAGGAATACAAAGCAGCAGCAAAAAAATCACTGCCGCCGCCAATGTGCCACTGCGGATGGTACCTGCCACTGCTGCCGCTGTATCCACTGCGCCGCCCATGACATCCCCCACCACAGGTACCGCATTAACAGCAATCTTCGCTGTCCGCACTGCCAGTCCGTTTACCGCTCCGCCGCCAATCTTCTGCAAGGACAACAGCAACATAAATCCCCCTGCCAGTCCTTTCAGCCCCCAAGATACGCCTTGCCGCAGCAATGCCGCAAATCTGGCTGTAAGAGGTTGTTCCGAAAGGCGGTCTACCAATTCCAGAGCCACCGCCGCCAACAACACAGGAACAACAACACTTTTTAATATCAATACAATGAGGGTGCACCCTCCCATCATGGTAGGTCCCATCAGTGCCGTTTGAGTTAAGTTCCCCGAAGATGCCGCCAATGCCAGAAAAACAGGCAGCATTGCACCGAAAATATCTGCTGTCTGTTCCACCCGCTCCACAACCATAGCTGTGATATCGTAAAAGGTGGTGATGATGACCACAATCAGCACCATATAGCAGACGTAAAACCCCATTTCTCCCACTTCTCTGCCGCAAAAAGAACCGCTCACCTGCCGCAGTACCGCAGCCAGTATGGATACGGCAATAAGCTGCATAATCAATCCTGTCTGTGTCCGTAATTCTCCAAAAGCGACCTCCCCCAACTTTTCCCAAAGATCTTCCATGGAAAAAGAGAAATCACCTGTCAGCACATCTTCCACCAGTTCAGAAAATGTCACATCCTCCACAGCATTTTCCGCTGCTGCGTCAATCTGTTCCATGTCCAAATCTTCCAGATAGGGTGCCAGTTCCGTGGAAGCCCCCCATGCAGGCACTGGCATAGCAAGGAGGAAAAGACTAAATAACACGATCATGCCGATTTTTTTCATGAATCTCCCCCTTTTCACACCAGCGTCAAAACCACATGGAGGACTTCCGTCAGCACAGGAATGGAAACTGCCATAATGAGCACTTTGCCAGCCAATTCGATTTTCGCTGCCACAGCACCTTCTCCTGCGTCTGCGCAAAGCTGGGATGCAAACTGAGAAAGATAGGCAATGCCGATGACTTTCAGCACAATGCCGAAATATCCTTCCGCAACGCCTGCCTGATCTGCCATGTCCTGCAGCAAATCCAGCAGTTCCCCCAACGGACTGCAAATCTGTAAAAAGAGAAGAACTCCGGTCGCCAGCGCCGTTAAGAGGGCAAACTGCGGATTTTCTTTTTTCAGTACTAACGCCAAAAAAGTTCCTGTCAATCCAAAAGCTGCCAATCCTGCCATTTCCACCTTTATCCCCTCCTAAAAACGAAACATGGTTTCCATGGTTTCAAACAATGTACTGACATACTGTATCACCCAAAATAACACTACCACCAATCCTGCCAGCGTTGTGAGCATAGCCTGTTCTTCCCGCCCTGCCCGCAGCAAAACCTGATTGAGCACTGCCACCAGCACCCCCACTGCGGCAATACGAAACACAATACTGATATCCATTTTCTTCCCCTCCATTCTTTACAGCAGCACAATAACCAGCATCAAACCACCTAAAAATCCCATACTATAGTAAAGCCGTCCGTTTTTCTCCAGCCTGTGCTCAATCTGTCTGCATTTCTGCCGCAATTCCGTCAAAAATAATTCTGTGCTGTTTTTCTGCTGTTCCTGATCCAGATATCCCAGTGTTTTGCCAAAGCGCAGGATACTCTGATAATCATCCACAGACAAATAAGTATGGGATATATGCCGCATCCAGACCGTTTCCCAAATCTGTTCCGCCGTTTCTCCTGTTTTTTCCGCCATGGCTTTTGCCGTTTCCTGCATCAATAGCCCTACCTGTCCTTTGGTCTGGTAACTGATATTTTCCAACACTTCCGACAGGGGCACAGACAAAAAACGAATCTGACTTTCCATCATGACCATGGCTCTTTCCAATTCCCGTAAATCCTGCAATCGATACTTTTCCCGCAGACAAAAATAAGCCCCTGTCAGTGTTGTCACTGCCAGAATCATGCAAATCCCGATGCTTTGTACCATGACGCCCCTCCTTTTTCGTACATGACCTTTCCTGTGCTATCCAAAATTGCTTCCACAGTACCGACACCTTGGGATGCCGATAAAATCACAAATCGTTCCACCACCTGATGAGCCAACAATCTCCCCAGAAAAGCTCGTTTTTCCAGTTCTTCCAAAGAGCTGCCATGAACAGTGCAAAGAAGTTTCACACCAGCGTGAATCAGATCGGAAGCTGCCAGAAAATCGCTTTCCCGTCCCAGCTCGTCCACAGCGATGATCTGGGGGGACATGCTACGCAACAAAAGCAGCATCCCTTCCGCTTTGGGGCAGCCGCTGATCACATCCGTGCATTCCCCCAAATCCATTTGCGCCATGCCGCCGCACATGCCGGCAATCTCTCCTCTTTCATCCACCACACCGACGGCATATCCCCCTTCTGCTCTGCTCAGGTTCCGGATTAATTCCCGCAGCAATGTGGTTTTGCCGCATCCCGGCGGAGATAGAATCAAAGTATGACAGAAGCGCCCGTTGTCAAAGAGATAAGGAAAGATATGATCCGCACACCCTTTTACCTCCCGTGCGATACGGATATTCAAAGAACTGATGGGATGCAATGTTTTGATTTTGCCATCTTCCATAACCGCTTTTCCGCAAAATCCAATGCGGTGACCCCCTTCTATGGTCAGAAACCCCTGCCGGATTTCTTCTGCAAAAGCATATAAAGAATAGGCACTTAATAAAGAAACACACGCCTTCATGTCACAATTTGAAAAAACATGTCTTTTCTTGTCGTTTTTTGCCATACAAGGAATCCATCCGCCTTTTTCTTTCAGCAGTATAGGCTGTCCCAAGCGCAGGCGAATTTCTTCCAGATGTTCCAAAGAACAACAACTCTCCTGTATGATTTTCCCCAATGCCGGCGGCAACGATTTCCACAGGCTTTCCAAATCTGCCATACATGTCCACCTCCTTTTTCCAATATATTCTCCAGAATTAAAATTATGATACGCCTTTCATTTTTTCACATTGTGTGATAAGATAAATTTGACTTCAGAAAAATTATGGGAGGAATGAGTATGTTTCACCTATTATTGGTCAACTTTAGCAAAGTTACCTCCGAAAAGGTGCAGAACATTTGCAGCCAGAGCGCGGATTTTGTGCTGTATGAAAGCAATTCCCTTGAAAAAGCGGTTTCTTTTTGCAAACAAATCAAAATCCATTGTGTATTGCTTATGCCTGATCCGGATTTTATATACGCAAAACGTTTTATGACGTTCCTTCGAAAATTCCCAACCAGCATACATACGCCGGTCATCCTGCTTTCATCCCAAATTGCCCATATTTTGCAGGTGATTCCCCAGTGGAATTTTATTGAAATTTTTATGCTTCCTCTTTCCAAAGAAAAGGAACAAGAATTGGCACATCTGGTGAATTTTTATCACACCCTTTTCCAGCAGACAAAGGATTTCACGTCGCGGTTATGCCAGATTTCCACAGCAAAAGGAATCTACAGCTTCCCTTACGAGGATATTCTGTTTATTGAAATCGTCATGAAAAAAGCCATTTTTCATCTGCGCACGAAGGAAGTGGTATTCACCATGCCCCTTTACAAAATTCGGGAAACCATGCAGTCTTCCTATATGGTGCAGACACACCGTTCCTTTATCGTCAATCTGAGTAATATTTCTTATTTAGATAAGACAAAAAATCCATGGGAACTCTCTTTTTTCAACAGTGATCAGCATGCCTACGTGAGCCGCGGATACAAAAAACAGTTCCTTTCTGCTATTTCCAGTCTTTTTTCCAACGATTGACAGACACTGCCCAAACCTTTACAATCAAGGCAAAACGATTGGACGGGAGTGAAAAACATGGCAAATACAGAAATGAAAATCGTCTGCTTTGGTGACAGTCTGACCTATGGTTATGGCGTATTGGAACAAATTGCTTATCCTTATTACCTTTCCAAAGAACTGCCAAAAGCATATCCCCAATATACTTGGGAAATACGCAACAGCGGCATCAATGGGCATACCACCCGTGAAGCTCTGGCACGGCTCAAAGGCAGTGTTTTGCAGCATAAACCACAAATTGTCTTTATCTGGTTTGGATCCAATGACAGCGCACTCAACGAAGGACAATATCGAACACCTTATGAATTTGAAGATAATCTGCGGCAGATTATCACGCAGATTTTATCTTTATCTACCGGAAGCGAATTCCATAACGGCGTTCCACTTATTGTACTGATGACACCGCCTTCCATGGTGGATACAGATTTTTACCCCTTCACCACCAACGACCGTTTGGAATATTACGGTGAAATGGTGAAAAAACTGGCTGCGGAATACAATTTGCCTGTGATGGATCTCTTTTCCGTCTATCAAAGCATAAAAAATAAAGCAGACTATGAAGCCTGCTTCCAATATGACGGTGAACATCTGAGTAACCGTGGATATGAAGTTTTATATGATGAATTGATGAAAACCATCCATGAAATCATGGAAAAATACGCATAAAATCAAAACCACCCGTTGAACGGGTGGTTTGATCAGACCCTATAAGGGTCTATCTCTTGTGGTAGCCCCCTAAAGGGGGCATTGAATAGTCTGGCAACCACACTTTTAACTCTGGCTGCCCCCTAC
>NZ_JADCKK010000046.1:0-19838 GCF_014982935.1 Anaerotignum lactatifermentans
TACTCACCCGTCCGCCACTAAGATAGATAAAAATCCTGCCGAAGCTCTCATTTTAAATATCTTCGTTCGACTTGCATGTGTTAAGCACGCCGCCAGCGTTCATCCTGAGCCAGGATCAAACTCTTATATTAAAGTTTAATGCCTAGCCAGTTAATCTGGCTATCCTCCGGTTTTTTCGAAACCGGCAAACTCTTGTCATTATTTTTGTCAGATGTCGTCTTTTTCGCTTTGCGAAAAACCGTTCGTTTCTCATCATTCCGCTCCCTCTGACACTTTGCAGTGTTAGGTCGGTCGCTCCATAAACGGTTCGAAACTCACTGACCGAATTGACTATGGGTTGTAAGTTTATTTCTGCTGTTTAGTTTTCAAGGATCAGTCTGTGCCGCTTTTTCAGCGGCGAGTGATATTTTATCACTCTTTCATTTTTCCGTCAAGTTCTTTTTTTTGAACATTTTCTTTTCGAAGAGAAGAACTTGTCTGTCAAGTTTTGACAGCGAAAAAAATTTATCAGAAAGCTTTTCGCTTGTCAAGAACTTTTTTTATTTTTTCTTTGCTGCTTTTCTGTATTTCAGCAGCGAATAGTATGTTATCACATCGTTTCCGATCTGTCAACAACTATTTTCATTTTTTTTGGAACTTTTTCGCTGTGTTCCGACAGCGAAATATATATTACCATCGACTTTTGGTTCTGTCAACACTTTTTATGGTTCTTTTAGAAGTACATTTAATCACGCTTTTTCATTGCGAATAAAAACAAAGGTATCTTCCTTTGCATATTCCTCCGAATACTGGAAATCCAGCCGGTCGAAGCCTTTTACTTCTTCTATATCCTCTATTTGTTTCTCTGCCAGATAACGCACCATCTCTCCTCGCGCCATTTTACAGAGCGTTCCTTTTTCTACGACCTTTCCATTCTTAATTTCACCGAAAACAAAGTTAATCCATCGAACGGATTTATCCAAGTGCTTGGAAATGACCTGACTATATTCTTTAGAAGCCAGATTCAAAATACAGTCTGTCTGCAATGATTCTGCCAAAGCCGTTCCCCAAAAGTCATATAAATCTTTTCTTCCATCAACAGAGATTTTTGCCTGCATTTCCAGACGATAAGGTGTTACGCCATCAAATGGGCGCAAAACGCCATAAAAACCGGACAGAATACGGAGATGTTCCTGAATATAGTCGAACTCCGCTTCTGTAAATACCCCCGGTGCCATATACTGAAACTGAATCCCCTCATATGCCAGAACCGCAGGCGTCAAACCATGATATAAATCCATATTCTGAATCCGTTCCACGTTCAGCGCTGCAATTTTATCATTACATTTCCATATTTTTTGCAATTCATCAGCTGGTGTAGACTGCAATACTTTGTAGATCTGCTCTGTTTTATCCAAAAACAGCGGCAAATCTCTCCATGACAAACTATCTGTTTCCACACGCATTTTCTTTGTTGGGGATATGATGATTTTCATAAATGATCTCCATTTCCTGTTTGTTTTACATTAATCCTCTGTTTCTCCAGCCAGATAAGCCAAAATCTCTGCCGCATTGGTATCTGGTTTTACCTTTGGCATTACTTTTTCGATGATACCCTGTTCATCAATGACATATGTTGTACGCACAACACCCATGCTTACCTTACCATATAACTTCTTTTCTTTCCAAACATCATATGCCTGAATGGCTTCCAGTTCAGGGTCAGACAGCAAAATAAAAGGCAGCTGATGTTTTTCTGCAAACTTCACATGGGATGCCACAGAATCTTTGCTGATGCCAATGACAACAACGTCTCTTTCCCGAAAGGCATCATAGCTCTGAGCAAAAGCGCATGCCTGTTTGGTGCATCCCGGTGTATTATCTCTGGGGTAAAAATACAATACAACTTTCTTTCCTAAAAACTGAGAGAGAGAAACCTGTTCCCCATTTTTATCTAATAAAGTAAAATCTGGTGCTTTGATACCTGTTTCCAACATCAAAATCCACTCCTTTTCTACTATTTTACTTTTCCTATTATAACTTTTTTCTTTCCTACAGGCAAACAAGTTTTTCTTTCCAATAAAAAAGACTTCCATATTCTCATAAAATGAAAGTCTTTTCGAAAAATCCTATACTGCTCTTTTAGTACAAAAGTAAATCCAAGAACTGCTCTTTCTCCAAATAACAGAAATAATCAGAAATATTTAATGACTGCAACGCTTCCTTTAACGCTTCTTCTGTCAGCTTCACTCCCAGCAAATGCTGACGCAGCTGGTCTTTATCTCCATTTCCAAAATAATCACCAAATACATCGAAAGCAGTAATCATACCTTTTTCTACATTCATATGAACTTCCAACTTGCCACAGCCGTCAAATCTGCGTTCTTTTACAATGGCATAGGCAGGTGAATTTCCATAATTCCATTCCCAGGTATCATACCGTTCTTTCTGAATCTGCCGTACTCGTTCCAGGTCTGCTTC
Source organism: Anaerotignum lactatifermentans (assembly GCF_014982935.1). NCBI lineage: Bacteria > Bacillati > Bacillota > Clostridia > Lachnospirales > Anaerotignaceae > Anaerotignum > Anaerotignum lactatifermentans. The sequence continues at coordinate 2,461 of NZ_JADCKK010000046.1, forward strand.
TGTTAAGGTATAAAATTCCATGGGTGTTTCCGCAGACATATCCTGCAGAAGCATTTCCCAGAATTCCCCAATGGGCACGTCTTTTTCCATATAATTTCTTACATTGGTTACACGGCTGCGAACAGACTGTACGCCTTTGGATACGATTTTATCCGCAGAAACCTGCAGCGCATGGGAAACAGTTTCCAGATTGCTGTCATATAATATGGTTCCGTGGTGCATAACCCTACCCTGCTTCGCATATTGAGAGTTACCGGAAAACTTCTTGCCATCAATGGTCATATCATTTCTGCCGTTGATTTCCGCTTTCACACCAAAGTGACCCAATGCCTTTACAATGGGACGGCAAAAGGAACCAAAGTCAAACTGTTCCAGTCCATTTTCTGAAACAATAAACGTAAAATTCAGGTTACCAAGATCATGGTACACAGCGCCACCGCCTGATAATCTTCTGACTACAGAAATATCATGCTCTTTCACATAAGAACTGTTGATTTCACGAACAGTATTCTGATGTTTTCCAATGATGATAGCGTTATCATTCTGCCACAGCATAAAATATTCCTGACTGCGGTCCATTTCATCAAATACATATTGTTCCAATGCTAAATTAAAATGTGGATCTGTAGATGGACTTTTGATATAGATCATCTCTTTGCCTCCTCTGTTGTCTGCCGAAACACTGCCGGCAGACAACGAGCCGGCACGGATTTTGTCAGCAGTACTTATTTGTTTGGAATATGGATTGCGCGTTTTGTTGCTGCCAGTGCTGCTTCTCTTACTGCTTCTGTTACAGTGGGATGTGCATGGATGGTAGCGTAGATTTCGTCTACAGTAGCTTCCATACCAATGGCAAGGGCACATTCGCCAATCAGGTCAGTAGCTCTGGGACCAAGAATATGCACGCCCAGCACTTCGCCGTATTCTTTGCCAATGATGAACTTGATCATGCCTTCACCGCCGTTCATGATCAGGGCTTTGCCGTTTGCCATCAAAGGGAATTTACCTACCTGATAAGCAATGCCTTCTTCTTTGGCTTTTTCTTCTGTAAGACCGACACCTGCGAATTCAGGGTCTGTGTATACGCAAGAAGGATTTGTTTTGCCATCATATACAGCAGTTTCTCCCAGTGCGTTTTCTGCGGCAACTTCGCCCTGCGCAGATGCCACATGCGCCAGCATTACTTTGCCAAGGCAGTCACCGATAGCATAAATGTTCGGCACATTGGTTTCCATTTTATCATTAACAGTAATGCGACCTCTGTCATGAGCAATGCCCACTTTGTCCAGACCCAGTGCTTCTGTGTCTGTTCTGCGGCCAACTGCAACCAGCACTTTTTCTGCTTCAAAGGATTCTACTTTGCCGCCAACTTCTACCTGCACTTTGGCACCAGCAGGTGCTGCTTCTACAGACTGTACTTTCGCTTCTGTCAGAATGGTTACGCCGGAAGCCTCCATCTTTTTCCGAAGCATTGCTGTCAGTTCTCCATCCATCATAGGCAACAGTTTGGGCATAGCTTCTACAACAGTTACTTTTGCACCAAAACGGCTATATGCTGTTGCCAGTTCCATACCGATAACGCCGCCGCCGATAACCAGCAGTGTTTCAGGCACATGGTCAAATGCCAGAGCGCCTGTGGAGTCTACACAAGCTGCATTTTCCTTTACGCCAGGAATAGGCGGTACTGCAGGCACAGAACCTGTTGCCAGAATTACTTTATCAAAGGGAACATTTTCTTTTGTGCCATCTTTTTTCACAACTTCCAGTGCTGTTTTAGATGCAAAAGATGCTGTACCTTCAATAACGCGAATCTTGTTTGCTTTCATCAAGCCTGTAACACCATTTACGAGCTGGTTTGTTACAGCTTCTTTTCTGGACTGTACTGCTTTCCAGTCAATACCATTAACGGATACCTGAATACCCAGATTGTCCATGTGTTTTGCTTCTGTCAAAGCTTCTGCTGCATGGAGCAGCACTTTTGTAGGGATACATCCAACGTTCAGACATGTACCGCCCAGTTTGTTCTTTTCAATCAATGTGACTTTACCACCCAGCTGTGCCGCACGGATCGCCGCAACATAACCGCCGGGACCACCGCCTACGACTACAACGGAAGTATCTCCTGCTTTCTTTGCAGGTGCGGGAGCTGCCGCAGGTGCAGGTGTGGGTGTAGGTGTGGGTGTAGGCGCTGCTGCAGGTGCGGAAGCCTGTCCAACCTGTTCGCCGGGTTCACCGATATAACCCAGCAAACCTTTTACGGGAATATCTTCGCCTTCTTCTGCAACAATTTTCAGCAGAACACCGTCGGCTTCACTTTCAATTTCACTTGTCAGCTTATCTGTTGTGATTTCCAACAGCACATCGCCTTTTTTTACGGAATCCCCTTCCTGTTTCAGCCATTTAGCAACAGTGCCTTCTTCCATGGTCAGACCCAGCTGGGGCATTTTGATTTCAAAAGCCATAGTCCTTCCTCCTAAAATTCCTATCCAAGTTTTTCTTTCTCTGAGAGGGTAATCTTTTGTATATTTTCTCTGTCTGCTTTTTCTCTTTTGTATATTGATTTTTCTTTTGTATTGCTATGTCAAACCATTACAGTAAAATTCTCATAGGGTCTTCCAGCAGTTCTTTGATTGCCAGTTCAAATTTTGCAGCAACTGCGCCGTCAATCAGGCGATGGTCAAAGGTAAAGGAAATACGCATTACCTGTTTTTTGAAGATCTTGCCTTCATCATCCATATCCAGTTCATCCTGTACAGCGCAAACACCCAGAATGCCTGCATCAGGCTGGTTAATGATAGGGTCAAAAGTTTCTACGCCAAACATACCCAGATTGGAGATAGTGAATGTGGAACCTTTGTATTCATCCATAGCCAGTTTGTTTTCTCTTGCGCGAACTGCCAGATCTTTTGCAGTTGCGGAAATCTGACTCAGGCTCAGTTTGTCTGCATCGCGGATAACAGGTACGATCAGGCCATCATCCAGCGCAACAGCCATACCCAGATTTACATGAGCACGTTTGATGATCTGGTTACCATCGATGCTTACCAGAATATGAGGATTTGCGCGCAGCGCGTTGGCAACAGCTTTCAAGATAAAGTCGTTCATGGAGAATTTCTGACCGCTTGTTTCGTTGATCTGTTTGCGGAATGCCACCAGTTTTGTTACATCGATCTTCACGTTCTGAGTAACTGTAGGGATTTCTCTTGCAGATTTTGCCATACGTTCTGCAACAACTTTGCGCATACCTGCCAGTTTTACAACTTCGTCGCCATCCATCAGTTCCAGTTCTCCGCTCTTTGCTGCGGGTGCCGGAGCTGCTGCAGGTGTTTCTGCAACAGGTGCAGGCTGCTGTTTTGCTGCTTCTGCCGCTGCCAGAATATCTTTCTGTACAATACGACCGCTGGGACCACTACCTGTCAGATTCTGATAATCAACGCCCAGTTTTGCAGCTGTTTTTCTTGCCAGAGGAGAAATACGGATTCTGCTGCCATCCGCTTTTGCTGCAGGCACAGGAGCCGGTGCAGCGGCAGGAACTTCTGCTGGTGCAGGAGATGCAGCCACAGGTGCAGCAGCTGGTGCAGCGTCGCCAACAGTTTCGCCTGCTTCACCGATGTAACCCAGCAGACCTTTTACAGGTACGTCTTCCCCTTCTTTTGCTACGATTTTCAGCAGAACGCCGTCTGCTTCACTTTCGATTTCACTTGTCAGTTTATCTGTTGTAATTTCCAGAAGCACATCGCCTTTTGCTACGGTGTCGCCTTCCTGTTTCAGCCACTGGGCAACCGTACCTTCTTCCATGGTCAGACCCAGCTGAGGCATTTTAATTTCAAAAGCCATGTCCCTTCCTCCTTATCTGTTCAGTACTTTTTTCACAGCAGCTACGATATTTTCCGGATGCGGGAAGTTTTCATCTTCCAGTGTAGGGCTGAAAGGAGAAACGATATTCAGACCGCAAACACGTTCAACGGGTGCATCCAGTTCATCAAAGAGTTCTTCTGCAATCTGTGCGGAAATTTCTGCCGCATAGCTGCCGCGTTTTACTTCTTCAGAAACAACGATTACATTATGTGTTTTGCTTACGGAAGCAACGATTGCATCCCAGTCCAGAGGAACCAGTGTGCGCAGATCCAGAACTTCTGCCTGAATGCCTTCTGCTGCCAGTTTTTCAGCTGCTTCCAGTGCAAAATAAACTTCTCTGCTCCATGTGATGATAGTGATGTCGCTGCCTTCCCGTTTTACATCTGCCACGCCCAGAGGAATGGTATATTCTTCTTCGGGAATCTGTTCTTTTTTCGCATACAGCAGTTTATGTTCCATGCAGATAACAGGGTCATCATCGCGGATAGCAGATTTCAGCAGACCTTTTGCATCTTTTGCTGTGGAAGGTGCAATAACTTTCAGACCAGGTGTATGACAGAACATATTTTCCAGACACTGGGAATGCTGACCAGCGTTTCTTCTGCCGGCACCCATAGGCAGACGCAGTACCATAGGCACTGTTGCCTGACCACCTGTCATATATCTCATTTTTGCTGCCTGGTTCAGAATAGGGTCAGCAGCAACTGTGATAAAGTCATCATACATCAGTTCTACGACAGGACGGATGCCGCGCATTGCTGCACCAACAGCCATACCGCAGAAACCGGATTCGGAAATAGGTGTATCAATGACACGATTTTCGCCGAATTCTTCCTGGAAACCAACGGTAATACCGAATACGTTCCCCATTTTCCCCATATCTTCACCCATGATGATCACATTGGGATCTCTCAACATTTCTTCATGCATCGCTTCGCCGATGGCTTTGCTGATACTGATTTTTTTGCTCATCTTACGACACTCCTTTCGTTATCAGAAGAATATACGTCGGTGGTTGCTTCTGCAGGATTAGGGTAAGCAGATGTATCTGCGAATACATAAGCTGCTTCCAGTTCTTCCTGTACAGCCGCTTCTACTGCCTGCAGTTCTTCTTCTGTTGCTACACCGTTTTCCAGCAAACGTTTTCTCATGTTGGGAATGGCATCTTTTTCATGCGCTTCTTCCATATAAGTTGCTGGACGATAGTTTGCAGGGTCACCGCAGTAATGTCCCTGATGACGGAATGTCATGCATTCTACGATGGAAGGACCATTGCCTTCTCTTGCATAATCTACAGCTTTTTTCACTGCTTCGTATACCACAACAGGATCGTTTCCATCAACTGTTTTGCCGGGAATGTCATAAGCTTTTGCACGAACAGCGATGGTGTCTGTATTGGTTACGCTATGGATATTAACGGATACACCGTAATTATTGTTTTCGCAAAGGAATACAACAGGAAGCTTCCAAGCCGCTGCCATATTCACTGCTTCGTGGAAAGTACCCTGGTTGGAAGCACTGTCACCGAAGAAGCACAGAGTTACGTGTTTATCACCATAAATTTTAGAAGCCAGTGCGGAACCAGTTGCAATGGGAATGCCGGCACCAACGATACCATTTGCACCCAGGCTGTGCAGACCCGCTACATCTGCAATGTGCATGGAACCGCCTTTGCCTTTGCAGTAACCTGTTTCTTTCCCGAACAGTTCTGCCAGCATTTTATCCAGAGAAGCGCCTTTGGCAATACAATGTCCATGTCCTCTATGGGTAGATGTCATATAATCATCAGGTTCCAGTGCCATGCATGCACCTGTAGGAACTGCTTCCTGACCGATGCACAGGTGAATGTTCCCTGCCAGCATACCTTTTGTAAAGCATTCCGCTGCTTTTGTTTCAAAAGCACGAATACGCAGCATTGTCTGATACATATTCATCAGCATTTCCTTTGGATATTTTTTCGTACTCACGTTTTCTTCACACCTTTCCTATTTTCCTTTTTATAACTGTCTGGGAGCAAACAGCGGTACTTCCAGGGCTTCATCGTAACCTCTGCCCATATCAATGCCTTCTACTTCTCCCAAAATCATATCTACTGTCAACAAAACTTTATTGCCCTCAATCAAATGACCGCCGTGGGCATTGCCATATCTGTCGCTCAAAGAAATATGTACATGCAGCAGAATGTTGCCCTCTGTATCGTGACAGATCATACCAGATGCATTGGTCAATTCGATGGGACCTTTCAGTGTTACAGGCTCGCTGTAACCATAGCCGGCTTTCTTGTGCGGAAGTTCCACAGGATTATAAAATGCCGCACCATCCAGACTGCCAATGGCACTGAGAATCAGCCCGTTTTTCAGATTTTTTTCTCTGCAAAGCTGTTCCAGACGCAGCAGCACATCTTCTCCTGGATGCAGCCGAACTGCAATGACACGTTTGAGCCCGCCTTCAGCGATTTCAAATTCTTTCACTTACTTCGCCTCCTATTTTGAATTCATTTTTTATATTTTTGAATTCTTTAATAGTAATTTAGCATTCATAATTATGTTTGTCAATAGACTTTCCAAACTTTTCCACCGATTATGGAAAACCGTAATTTTCGACAAAAGCGCATTTTGTGCATATGTATCAAAATAAAGACACTTTCTCGAAATCTGCATTCTTTTTTCTATATAATTCGCTGACAAATGCCTGTTGCCATAACGAAAAGGAAAATGGAAACCACAGAAACCACCATGGAATATAGTACAAATGCTCCAGCCAATACATCATCTGCCCGAAATTGTATCGCCAGCTGATAAGTCGTAATGGCACCGGGTGCTGTCAGGAAAATCAATACAGGAACCAGTTCCACCGATGAAAAATGGAAAATCATCATGGCACAAAACAGATAAACAGCAGGCATCACCCACTGTTTCACCAGTATCATGTAAAATAACGTCCGTGAATCTGTACCTTTCATATCACCGGAAAGACGGCTGCCCAACAACAGAAAGGAAAGCGGCGTAGCTATTTTTGCGATATCCGCAAGACAGCTTTCTACAGGCTCCCAAATGGGAATCTGAAGCCGGAAAAACAGCACACCCAGAAGTACACCCCAGATAATGGGGTTTTTGAGTATCTGCATCACCGTGTCTTTCCACCGGACTTTTTCACCTTCTGAATATCTGGCATATGTGGCAATGGCGGCTATATTCAATAAAGGCAGCGTCACTGCCGTCATAGCTGTCGCAATCAACGCTGCCTCTTCTCCTCCTAATCGCAAGGAGAACGGAATGCCATAGATCATAAAATTTCCCCGATACAAAGACTGTATGATCACAGGTATCTTCCTGTGGTCTTTTTCTAATCGAGGTACCGCCAGCCAGAAAATCAACAAAGACGACACCATAACACCAATTGCAAACCAAATGGGTCGCCAGATGCTTGTCTGTGGCATTTCCGCTGTGTATATATTCTGAAATACCAATACAGGAAATAAAAAGCGAAAACATAAGGCATCTCCTTGCTGACGGAAATTTTCTGTCAGGATTCCTCGCCTTTTTAAGAAATATCCGCATGCAAGCATAAATACGAAGGGCAGCACTGCTTCCAGCGCAAATATCATTTCTTCCATGAAATCATCCCCTGTCTACTGTCCTGCACTCCCTTTGCATGGGCTCCCACAGAGGCGTTACAGGGCAGGCATCCCATTTGTCACAATCCCGTTTCACCATTTTTCGCATGGACAACACATCATCTGATGCGAAGGGAATATGGTACACAAAAACCTCTTTGGGGTTTATGGTTTCGCGGATTACCTGCTGCCCCTCTTTGCTGTGGAAAAACAAAGGATTCACAAAAACTCCATCCAAATCTGTTTGGGAAAAAGCAGAAAAATCCTCCTTGGTGAAATCCACATCTGCCGTCAGCAGAAAATGCTCTGTGCCGCAAGAAAGCAGAAAACAAAAATGTGGGACATCCTGATAAATCTCGCCTTGGTGACACATAGGGATGGCACGCATCCGAAAAGATTTTCCCAAAACAATGGTTCTGTTCAAACTGGGATTTTTTGAGAAAAACATCGTCGGGATTTTTTCAGCTTTTAAAAACGCCATCAAATCCATTTCCAGCAGCAAATCCTCTGGCAGGAAAATCCCCTTCACTGTGTTTTGCTGTAAATATGCTTTCAAATATTTTGCTGAAAAATGGTCTGCATGGTTATGGGAAAACACCAGATAGTCTATATGGGAAAAGTCCCCCTCTCCTGCCATAATCTCCCGTTCCAGAAACTGTGGAAGCGGACTGAAACGATGACCTGATTTTCCATACAGGCTATCAAACAAAACTTTGGTATCGCCGTATTGCACCAGCAGTCCGGTATTGGAAGTAAAAGTCATTGAAAATTGTTCCATCAGAAAACTCCTTTCTTTTTTTCATTAAAAAACGATGTTTCATACCAAAGGCTCCCTGCTGCGCCAATGGCATTTTGGAAGGCAATGGTATAAAACATCGTTCTTTCGGCAGAATATCCGCAATTCGTTGTTTTGCTGCCGTGAGAGGTCGGCATTGCAAAACAAATACGAAGGTTTTATCTTCTAGGAAGTATATATGTGTATGGTTCGTGTGCTTCTTATATTAATGTAGAAAGTCATGTCTAAAGTCAAAAAAATACAATTGAGAAATTTGGAAACAACCTTGCGGTACTGCCATCAAAAAAGTGAAGTCACATGTTTATGGGTACATGTTTTTTCACTGATTTGTCTGTAAATAAAAGGCTATATCAGCCATCCATGGTAACGCCGCCATCTACGTCACTGATTTCCCCTGTAGCAAAGCTGGATAAATCAGAAGCATAGAACAGAATCATATTAGCGATTTCCTGAGGCTGTGCACCTCTGCCCATAGGGATAGTGGAAATGATTTTCTGCATTTTTTCTTCACCCAGATGACAAGTCATAGGTGTAATGGTTAAGCTGGGGCAAACACCGTTACAAGCTACGCCGTAAGGTGCGCCTTCTCTGGCAACTGCTTTTGTCAAGCCAATGACACCAGCTTTGGATGCTGCGTAAGCACTTGTGCCCAGGAGCCCACCGCCGCGTTTTGCAGCAACAGATGCTACGTTTACGATACGGCCATATCCTGCTGCTTTCATTGCGGGATACATTACGCTGATGGCTGTATAAACGCCTGTCAGGTTAATGGCAATTACTCGATCCCATTCTGCCTGTGTTACTTCATCAAAAGGTGCTGTACTAACAATACCTGCATTGTTGATCAAGCAGTGTACCTGTCCGAAATCTTCCAGAATCTTACCGAATACGGTACGAATATTTTCGCTGTCACCCATGTTCGCCTGATATGCTGTTGCGTTTTCTTCGCCCAGTTCCTTGCAGACATTCTGTGCTGCTTCCAGATTCAGATCTACGATAATCGCATGTCCGCCGCCGGCAACAACGCCTGTTGTAACCGCTTTGCCGATACCGCTGGCACCGCCGGTGATGATTACATTTTTATTTGTAAAGTCCATTTATTTCACTCCTTACATAAAACATCGCTCATATCTTGTTTTATTTTTGAATTCATTTTGCTTATTTTTGAATTTTATATTTAAACTTTAGCATTCAATTTCTTTTCTGTCAAGTCATTTTTATGAGTGAAAATAAAAATGGAAATTCTACCAAAAATCTCTTTGAATCTCATCTCATACACGCATTTTTTTGTATAAATTTACGAACATACACTTATTTTCTTTTTATGCAACCCCAAAACCCTGCATTCTCGGTTATTTTTCGGCTTGACTTTATCTTTGGATTTCTTTATATTAGAAAAAGATAAAAGTTTCACAATTAGGAAAATCTCACTTTTATCCTTGTTCTACGGAAATGGGGGTATTTCGATGACACAAGCAGCAGGACAAGATGAATCTTTATTAGACTACGCACTGCGGGAAATCAAAGCCCGTATTCAAAATGGTACCTATCCACCTGGTACGAAACTTTCCACACAGGAAATATCCGACTCTCTTGGCATCAGCCGTACGCCTGTCGTTGCTGCCATTAATCGTTTGGTTGCACAGGGTGTTGCTGAGGCAATCCCACGGCGCGGCACCATTGTAGCCCGCCTGAATGGACGGCAAATCAAAGATATGATCGATGTTCGCCGGATGATTGAGGAATTCTCTATTCCCCTTGCCATCAAAAACCTCGATTTTTATCCCAATATCCTGCAGGAAATGCAGGAAGTGACCGAATATTTTACAGACAATGAGCTTTCGGATTACACAGTTTTTGCAAACCTGGATACCAAATTCCATCAGCTTTTCGTATCCTTAACAGGCAACCAGCAGTTGATGAATCTGTACGAAATGAACTGGAGCGTTGGTGCCCTTTTCTACATGTACAGCGTTTCTAAAATGCCTTTGTCCCGTCATGTGAAAGCATTTAACCATCATAAAGAAATTTTTGCCGCTTTGCTTTCCAAAAACAAAGAAGAACTTCGCGAAAAAATCACGGAACATTTTGGTATGATTTATGATTCCATCGAATGGTATGAATCACAGGTTAACAGCATGGAAAAATAAAACTTCTTTTGACGACAAAGCAGCAAATTGAAGTCTGGCATATGACCCACACCGGGAAATATGCCAGACTTTTTTATTTCAAATATCTTCATAAGAAAACAAAAAAGCTGAAATTCTCATAATTCAGAGAATTCCAGCTTTCCTATTTTTATGAAATTGATAGTTGCTTTTGATGTATCCGCCTTTTATGGGCAATACAAGCCTGTTTTTATTCAGCTAAGAACCCTGGTAACCAAGTTGTCAAAGCCGGAATATAAGTGATCAACATCAAGATGATCAAAGACATCAGCAACATAGGTGCAACGGCCTTCAACGCAGCCGACAGTTTTGAACCTGCCAACTGGTTCCCCATCAGCATACAGATACCAACTGGAGGTGTAATCAGACCGATACACATGTTGAAGGACATTACAATACCAAACTGAATGATATCGATGCCAAATGCTTTTATCAGAGGCAGCAGCAGTGGTGTCATCATAACGATAGCTGCATTTGCTTCCATCAGCATACCGATAATCAGGAACAGTACGTTGATGAGCAGCAGGATAACGATAGGGCTGTCTGTAAAGGATGCAAAGCCACTCAAGATCATTTCAGGCAAACCGGAAACGGTTACAACATAACTGGAGGACTTAGAAAGACCTACCATCATCAGAATGGTTGCTGTAGAGATGGAAGAATCAATCAAAACAGAACCCAAATCTTTGAAAGACATATCTTTATATACAAAGAAACTGATCAGCAGTGCATAGATAACCGCCACAGCTGCGGATTCTGTGGGAGAGAAAATACCGCCAAAGATACCACCCAGAATGATAACAGGCATCAGCAATGCCCAGATACCATCTTTTACTGTGCAAGCGATTTCTTTAGGAGATTTCCGTTTATGAGCAGGCAGATCATGCTTTTTGCCATAGAAAAGCGCATAACCTGCCAAAACCAGAGCCAGCAGCACGCCGGGGATAACAGAACCCAGGAACAGTTTTGATACAGATACCCCTGTGATACTGCCATATACAATCAGTGTAATGGATGGCGGGATAATAGGTCCCAGAATGGAAGCCATAGATGCAATTGCTGCCGCAAAATGTGCAGGATATTTTTCTTCCTTCATGGCAGGGATGGTTGTCCCACCTACGGCAGAAACGGTCGCAACACCAGAACCGGAAATTGCACCGAACAACGCAGAAGCTACAACAGTAACCAGCGCCAAACTACCTTTAATCCATCCGATAAACGCGTTGGATATACCAATCAGTTTCCCCGTGATACTTCTTGACATGATGTTACCAGCCAGAATGAAGAAGGGAATCGCAAGCAGAGAGCTGGAGTTCATGCCGGCAAACATTTTCTGCGCCAGAATTTCAAAAGGCAGATCTGCCATAGCCATAGCGATCAAAGCGGAAATCCCCAGGGAAAGATAAATAGGAATCCCAAAAAGTGCGAGGATAATCAATCCAATGATGATAACTGCCCCAATATTCATTTACACATCCGCTCCTTTCTTGCATTGTTTTAATTTTTCCACGTTCTTCCCGATGACTTCAAAAGATGTCAAAATCATCAGCACTGCGCCTAATGGCATACATGCATAGGGAATTGCCATGGAAACCTGAAGCCCGGGCGTAATATTCACGGCACTGATTTTGCACAGGGAAATGGAATATACAAACAATACCGCTAAGAACAAAATACCAAGGATTGTAACAACGATGGTATAAATATATTTTGTTCGTTCTTTCATCAGGTTCAAAAATACGTCTACCTGCAAATGGCTGTTTTTCCGCAGCGCAATGGCAGAACCAATGAATACATCATAGATAAACAGATAGCGCGCCAGCTCTTCACTCCAGGCATTGGACGCATTAAAAACATAACGAAGAACGACCTGATATGCAATGACAATGACCATGATTGCCGCTGTCACTACCAAAAATACCTTTTCGACAGATTCCAGACCGTCCAAAAATTTTGTATATTTTTTCAGCATAAAATCTTCCTTTCTGCTTATTTTCTTCTTTAATTATGCAGTACCTTCTGCTGCATCATCCTGAACAGTTTCCTCCTGTTCAGCTGCTCCTTCCAGATTTGGATCCATTGCTTTGATACGGTTTGCCCAATCAGAAAGTTCAGGATAATATGTATCTACAAAGTCTGCATAGTAATCAATGAATTCCTGTGTGTCTACTTCCAGAACAGTACATCCACTGTCAATCAGTTTCTGTTCTGTTTCTGCTTCTCTGTCCAGCATCAGGCTATTCATCTGATCAGAAGCATATTCAGATGCTTCAATGGCTGCTGCCTGAATGTCTTCGGGCAAGCTGTTGAAATAATCCCGATCCATGATAAATACATTGGCACTGTATACATGGTTGGTTTTGATCCAATATTTACAAACTTCCTGGAACGCATAGTTATAACTGTCGCTCATAGGGTTTTCCTGGCCTTCTACCGTATGCTGCTGCAGTGCAGTATAAACTTCACTCATTGCCAGAGGCATAGGAGCGGCGCCAATATACTGCCATGTTTTCAAATAAACATCCAGGTTTGGTGCACGCAGTTTAAAGCCTTTCATATCTTCCGGTGTTGTCATTTCTTTTGTTGCCGTTACGATTCTGGCACCGCGATACATGTTCCCCAACAATTTGAAGTTTGTTTCGTCGCCGATAACTTCTTTCATTTCGTCGCCCAGATCGCTTTCCCAAACTTTCATAAAATGGTCATAGCCACTATAAATGTATGGCAGCGCATCTACGTTTGCCAAATCTGTAAATGTTGACAATGTACCGACGGATTCACACATAATATCTGCTACACCAATGGGCATACATTCCAGCACTTCGGAAGTCGTTCCTAGGCTGGCACCGCCATAGAGTGTAACTTCTACTCTGCCATTTGTAATTTCTTCGATTTTTTCCTTGAAAAATACTGCACCGTCATATGCCGCATCCCCGGCTGAACTGTTCAGTGCCATTTTCCAATGATATTCCGCTGTATCATCTGTTGCAGATGAACATCCAGAGAAACATCCAACCGCCAAAGTCATGGTCGTAACTGCTATGATCAATCCTTTTACCTTCATGCAAGAACCTCCTTATTTTTTGAGAAAGGTAACTTCTCACGTAATAGAAAATGCAAAATAAGCAAAATTGAATTCATTTTTATCAAAATAGCATCTTTTTAAGTACATGTCAATTACAAAACCCGTTAATTTTATATTTTTATGCATAAAGTCTATAGAAAGCCGTAAATAGATTTTCCAAACAGAAAATGACTCAGGTATTCATTTCATAAAATTCCAAATTTTGCTGGCAATAAATAGACACATTATCCAATGACGCGGCTTTATCTCTAATTTCCTAATTTTTAATCCAAATTTTTTACAAAAAATTACAAAAAAATAAATTTGATTTTATAAAATTCATCTTTTTTCAAACTATACAAATATAACAAACACAAGTACAAAATCAAATGCAATTGATGAAAAAGCATGTGAAAACAATCCGAAAAAAACATTCCCCCCTATTTTTTCTGCACAAAACTGTATACATTCTTTTTAATGAATCGTATATTTCATCTTTCTAATGCTTTCATTTAAGAACTATACAGATACAGATTAGCTGCTTTTTTTGTAAGACAAAAGCTATTTCATACTATTTTTTCTTGCAAAAATAGCAGTAAAATGCGTCATCTAGCTGTATCGATCTTTAACATAACTTGTTTTCCTAAAAATGTCTGCATAATATGATTCATATATTTTTATCTCTGAGCATTAAACCTTTTATCCAAAATCAAGACCTTTGCAAAAGCATTGCTTATTCTTATTTTTGCCAATTTCTTAATGGGAACAACACCATCTTCTGAAGAAAACATTTCATACAATTAAAAAGAATATAGCCGAAACCCTTTTCGTTCTGAATTTACCCAATTTTTCTATTTTTCATTTCTTTTCCGATGATATAAAAAACATTTTTGTTGTGAAAATTTTCAGCAAAAAAAGAACCAATTGATAAACAATTGGTTCTTTTTTGATATCCTAAAATTGGTTCAGCCCACCGTATCTATTACACTTCTTACATGCATTTTCATGGAACTTGAAACTCTCTCGAATTAACTTATCATGTTCTTTCAAATGTTTGTGTTTTAATTTCTTGTTCTAAAGCATTTTTCATTAAATTCCAGCAACGCCATCTTCCCTTGCTACATCCGCAACTGCTTTCGCAACCACATCCGCAACTGTTTTATCCAGTGCAGAAGGAATGATATTTTCTGCACTAAGCTGTGCATCAGGAATCAGTGAAGCAATGGCATAAGCTGCTCGTATCTTCATATTTTCTGTGATTTCTCGAGCGTGGACTGCCAAAGCTCCTTTGAAAATGCCCGGGAAAACCAGAACATTGTTGATCTGATTGGGATAATCAGATCGACCTGTTCCAACAACAGCTGCGCCGGCATCTTTTGCGTCTTCCGGCATAATTTCCGGCACAGGATTTGCCATAGCAAAAACGATACCTTGATTCATGGATGCTACCATTTCTTTTGTGACCATATTAGGGCGAGAAACTCCAACAAAGGCATCTGCATCCCGAAGGGCATCTGCCAGGGTTCCTTTTTCATGATGCAGATTTGTAATGTGAGAAACCTTTTCCTGTTCCGCATTTAAACCAGCATCTCCTTCGCAAATCATCCCGTTGATGTCACAAAGGATAATATTTCCAAAGCCCATTCGTACCAGCAATTTCCCAATGGCAATTCCGGCAGCCCCTGCCCCATTGATTACGATTTTCATCTGTCCCATCTTTTTGCCAGTTACTTTCATGGCATTGAGCATCGCTGCCGCTACTACAATAGCAGTACCGTGCTGGTCATCATGAAATACAGGAATATCACAGATTTCCTTTAATCTTCTTTCAATCTCAAAGCATCTGGGCGCAGAAATATCTTCCAAATTGATTCCGCCAAAGCTTTTGGAAATCAAATGAATGGTCTGCACAATGGTGTCTACATCTTTTGAATCCACGCAAATCGGAAAAGCATCCACACCGCCAAATTCTTTGAACAACACACATTTCCCTTCCATAACAGGCATGCCCGCTACGGGTCCAATGTCACCAAGTCCCAAAACTGCCGTTCCATCTGTAATGACAGCAACCAAATTGGAACGTCTTGTCAAGCGATAGGATTCTGATTCATCTTTTGCAATCACACGGCATGGTTCAGCCACCCCAGGAGTATATAGTAAGGACAAATCTTCTCTGGTACAAACAGGTTTTCTGGATACCACTTCAATTTTCCCCTGCATTTCATAATGAAGTTGTAATGCTTTTTCGTCTAAAGTCATATCAATTCCTCTTTTCCTCTGATCAAACCATTTTTTCTGGACGTAGTATCTCGTCAAACTGTTCTTCTGTTAAAAATCCAAGGGAAACACAAGCCTCTTTTAGAGAGATATTTTCCGCATAGGCTTTTTTTGCTGTCTTTGCAGCATTTTCATAACCGATATATGGATTCAATGCTGTAACCAGCATCAAAGACCGCTGTAAATTGTCTTTCATTTTATCTTCATTCACTTCAATTCCTGCTACACAATGAATGCGGAAGGAATCCAATACATCTGTCAAAAGTCGTACAGACTGCAAGAAGTTATAAATGCAGACAGGCATATATACATTTAATTCAAAATTTCCCTGAGAAGCACAAATCCCAATGGCTGTGTCATTTGCCATAACCTGAACCGCAACCATCGTAACCGCTTCACACTGTGTAGGATTGACTTTGCCCGGCATAATAGAACTTCCTGGCTCATTTTCCGGAATACGGATTTCCCCCAAACCACAGCGTGGTCCACTCGCTAACCACCGAATATCATTAGCGATTTTCATTAAATTCGCTGCTAAAGCTTTTAATGCACCATGGGCAAAAACCAATTCATCTTTAGCCGTAAGAGAATGAAATTTATTGGGAGCTGTCACAAAATGCTCACCCGTTAGGCTGCTGACTGCTACTGCAGCTGCTTCCGCAAAGCCTGCCGGTGCATTTAGCCCCGTGCCTACGGCTGTACCACCCAATGCTAACTCTGATAAACCCGGCAAAGATATTTCTAACATATGATAACCTTTTTCCAGCATTGCACGCCATCCGCTGATTTCCTGACCAAAGGTAATCGGTGTAGCATCCTGCAAATGGGTTCTTCCTGTTTTAATAACCTGTTGATTTTTTTCTTCCAAAACAGATAACTGCTCAATCATTCGCTGAACAGCAGGCAATAATTTCTGCTTAATTTCCAGATATGCCGCAATATGCATGGCTGTTGGAAATGTGTCATTGGAGCTTTGAGACATATTAACATGGTCATTGGGATGAAGGAGTTTTTCTCCAGCCATTTCATTCCCTCGATTTGCAATCACTTCATTAAGATTCATGTTGGATTGGGTACCGCTTCCGGTTTGCCATACGACAAGAGGAAATTGTTCATTCTGTTTTCCTGCCAAAATCTCATCACAGACCTGACCGATATAATCACAACGCTTCTGATCCAATTTGCCAATTTTAAAATTAGCTAAGGCAGCAGCCTTTTTTAAAATAGCAAAAGCACGAATGATTTCTGTCGGCATTTTTTCCGTACCAATTTTAAAATTTTCATAGCTGCGCTGTGTCTGTGCTCCCCAATATACATCTGCGGGCACTTGAATTTGCCCCATAGAATCATGTTCCACCCGATAAGATGACATGACGTTCCCTCCTCGTATAGTATCTTTAGATACCATTATTCTTATATAAAATTTAATAGTTACTTTGTTCAATAGGCTTCATTAAACCCATGATATAATCGTCCCAGTGTCAATCAGGCAAAAGTTCTAGTCACTCCTGTTGAACTCCCAGAGAGTTACTTCACCAAAAGTCTGTTCCCCTGACATGGAAGTTAGCTTCAAACCGCTGGCTGTTTGCTTAAGTGATT
>NZ_JADCKK010000047.1:0-19708 GCF_014982935.1 Anaerotignum lactatifermentans
GCATAGTTTCTATTACCATTTTCTTGAATTCTGGTGTATATCGTTTATTTGGTACTCCTTTTGGCATAAAAATCACCCCACTTGTTATTCAGTATATCATACTGTCTAACAAATGGGGTTCAGTTCACTCAAGGATTCCAGCTATATTTCTTTTTCTTATGAAGCAGCACGGAATGTGTCTGCCTGAATTCATAAAAATTAAACCAGTTCGATGATAACTTCCATCGCACCGTCGCCTTTACGAGCGCCCAGTTTCACAATTCTTGTGTAACCGCCGTTACGACCAGCGTATTTAGGAGCGATTTCGTCGAACATTTTTGCAGCCATGTCAACTTTTTTGCTGTTCTTTCTTACTTTCTTGCCATCAGCAGGAACTTCTGTAACAGGGTACAGGTAAGCCAGCATCTGACGTCTAGCTGCCAGTCTGGAAGGTTTATCCTTCTTAACTGTTTTCTTAACTTCGTCATAAACAGTTACTTTTTTGCCGTTTACAACTTCTTTCACTCTTTTGCCGTTAGCGTCTTTTTTCGCTACTTTTGCTGTTACTTCAACTTCTTCGAAGTTTTCTCTTTCTTTCACAGCCAGAGTGATCAGTTTTTCAGCGATTCTTCTTACTTCTTTCGCTCTTGTTTCTGTTGTTTTGATTTTACCGTGGTACAACAGGTTTGTAACCTGGTTTCTCAGCAGAGCTTTTCTCTGAGGAGTTGTTTTACCCAGTTTTCTATATCCGGATGCATGCATTGTTGAATCCTCCTTGTTCTCACCTGCAAAACTTACCCCGACCCCACTGCTTCTTCGGGCTTACGTGTGTCGTAATTTCGCAGTAAATAATAGTAGCCGATTATTCGTCGCTGGGTCTGAGTGCCAGTCCCAGTTCCGCCATTTTGTTCAGTACTTCTTCCAGGGACTTGCGGCCCAGGTTTCTTACCTTCATCATTTCTTCTTCTGTCTTGTTTGCCAGGTCTTCCACGGTGTTGATACCTGCACGTTTCAGGCAGTTGTAAGAACGCACGGACAGATCCAGTTCTTCAATGCTCATTTCCAGAACTTTTTCTTTCTTGCCTTCTTCTTTTTCAACCATGATGGAAGCATCTTTCGCATTGTCAGAAAGATCGATGAACAGGTTCAAATGCTCATTCAGAATCTTTGCACCGTAGCTAACTGCATCGTCGGGCGCAATGGTTCCGTTTGTCCAGACTTCCAGAGAGAGCTTGTCATAGTCAGTGATCTGACCAACACGAGTATTTTCAACCAGGAAGTTTACTCTTGTAACAGGTGTGAAAATACTGTCTACCGGAAGCATGCCGATTGGCTGATCGTCTTTTTTGTTCTTGTCGGCACCAACATAGCCGCGGCCTTTCTGAATGGTGATTTCCATATACAGTTTGCTGCCAGGGCCACCGGAAAGTGTCGCAATGTGATGGTCAGGGTTCAGGATTTCGATGTCGCTGTCTGCTTTGATGTCAGAGCCTTTGACTTCGCCTTCGCCTTCCATGTCAATGTACGCAATTTTCGGTTCGTTGCCTTCGCTGGTGTTTTTGATTGCCAGCCCTTTCAGATTCAGGATGATTTCTGTCACGTCTTCTTTTACGCCAGGAATCACACTAAATTCATGAAGTACGCCGTCAATTTTTACGTTGCTGACTGCTGCGCCAGGCAGGGAAGAAAGCAGGATTCTTCTCAGGGAGTTGCCCAGAGTTGTGCCATAGCCTCTTTCCAGAGGTTCTACCACAAATTTGCCATAAGTTCCGTCCGGTGCCATCTCAGCAATTTCAATGCGAGGTTTCTCAAATTCAAACACTCATTCAAACCTCCCTTTTTTATGATAGATGGCCGCAAGGAAAAATGCCTTGCGGCTTTAGAATTGACTTCACTGCACAATCGAGATTGATTATTTGGAGTACAGTTCGACGATCAGTGTTTCTTCAACGGGAACATCGATCTGTGCTCTTGTGGGTTTCGCAACTACGGTGCCGCTCAGTGCATCGTGGTTAGCTGTCAGCCATTCGGGTACCAGTCTGCCGTCTGTTACAGCCAGAACGTCTTTGTATCTCTGAATGGTTTTGTATTTTTCTTTTACTTCAACAACGTCGCCAACTTTAACCTGGTAAGAAGGGATATCTACAGGTTTGCCGTTAACTGTAACGTGTTTGTGACGAACGATCTGTCTAGCTTCTTTTCTTGTTCTGCCGTAACCCAGACGGAACATAACGTTGTCCAGTCTCATTTCCAGCAGCATCAGAAGGTTTTCACCAGGGATACCTTCTTTTTTAGCGATTTTTTCAGCCTGTGCATAGTAGCTACGGAACTGTTTTTCCAGTACGCCGTAGATGAATTTCGCTTTCTGCTTTTCTCTCATCTGCAGACCGTATTCGCTCATTTTTCTGTTTGCTCTCAAGTTCTGTTTTTTGGATTTTTTATCAATACCCAGGTAGATGGGATCCAGATTCAGGGATCTGCATCTTTTCAATACTGGTACTCTATCTCTAGCCATTATTCTTACACCTCCTGAAAATTATACTCTTCTGCGTTTGGGTGGTCTGCAACCATTGTGAGGAACGGGTGTAACGTCTCTGATCAGTGTTACATCCAGACCTGCAGCCTGCAGAGCGCGGATTGCAGCTTCACGTCCGCTACCGGGACCTTTAACGAAAACTTCGATTGTTTTCAGACCGTAGTCGGAAGCAGCTTTCGCAGCTGTGTCTGCTGCCATCTGTGCAGCATAAGGAGTAGATTTTCTGGAGCCTCTGAAGCCCAGCTGACCTGCGGATGCCCAGGACAGAGCATTACCTACTGCGTCAGTGATTGTAACGATTGTATTGTTAAAAGTAGACTGAATGTGAGCCTGACCACGTTCTACTTTTCTTTTGTCACGGCGTCTGCGAGTTGTAGCTTTTTTCACAGTTTTCTTAGCCATTTCTTCAAACCTCCTTCATGAAATCAATTATTTCTTCTTGTTCGCAACAGTCTTTCTAGGACCTTTTCTTGTTCTTGCGTTTGTTTTTGTTTTCTGACCTCTTACAGGCAGGCCTTTTCTATGACGAATGCCTCTGTAGCAGCCGATTTCAATCAGTCGTTTGATGTTCAGAGCGATTTCTCTTCTCAGGTCACCTTCTACAGTCTGAGTTCTGTCGATGACGTCACGGATTCTAGCAACTTCTTCATCAGTCAGATCTCTAACTCTTGTATCCAGGTCTACGCCTGCTTCTTTCAGAATACGAACAGCACTGGAATGGCCAATGCCATAAACGTATGTCAAACCAACTTCAACGCGTTTTTCTCTTGGTAAGTCTACACCAGCAATACGTGCCATGTATATCTTGCACCTCCTATGATAATTCCTCTATCTATAACAAAAAAAGTTCAAAATAATATTCGCATAAATATGTTGTAAGCGTTGGGCATTACAAACGAGAAGAACAGCCGTCAGTCTGCCTGCTGCTCCCGCTATTAACTGTATGCTCCTTCGTCCTACCTTGACGGATTTACCAACGGCTTCCGAGGACGTTTACCCCCGTAAAGCCATAACGAAATCATCAGCCTTGTTTCTGTTTATGCTTGGGATTTTCACAAATGACCATTACACGACCTTTTCTTTTGATGATTCTGCATTTTTCACACATGGGTTTTACAGATGGTCTTACTTTCATTGTGATCGCTCCTTCCTTATTTCGCTCTCCAAATGATTCTGCCCTTTGTCAGGTCATAAGGAGACATTTCCACTAACACTTTGTCACCGGGCAAAATACGGATGAAATTCATACGCAGCTTGCCGGAGATATGCGCCAAAATCTGATGGCCGTTTTCCAGTTCCACCTGAAACATGGCGTTCGGTAATTTTTCCAGCACGGTTCCTTCTACTTCAATAACGTCATTTTTTGACAAGACCAAGAACCTCCTTAAATTATGTTTCCGCCAACTTCTTGTACTTTTTGATGGCCTTTGCGATATCCGCATCCAGGACGTAAGCCCCTTCGGCCAGTTTATCGGCCAAAACCGTGTCCACATATCCGGTTGGCTGCACGTGGATCATCTTCTTGCGTTTTGGCTTTTCAATCTTGCGGCGTTTGCCGTCTGCCAGATAGACATAAGCCCCTTCCACAAAAAGCACCATCAACGTATCGCCCTTGTCGTGGCCGCTTTTGGAATAAACCACTTGCCCGCTCTGATATTCCATCGTTCTCACCTCATTACATTCGTGGGATAACGTAAGGATTTTGACTTTTCAGCCGCCATCAAAACGGTATCATTTCTATTTCGTGGAGTCTTGCTCCACCGAAGCCGCTCTTAGCTGCTCCCCGAAAATTTTCACATTGACTTAAGCAACGCGTTCCCTTCTTGCTTAGGCGTCCAGACCAGCGATGATCGCTTTTGTGATCTCGTCGATGGGCATGGTGCCGTCTACTTCAAAGAGAATACCTTCTTTTTCATAAAAGCCTACCAGAGGTTCGCTCTGTTCGTGGAATGTCTGGATACGTTTTTTACCAGCTTCCACTGTGTCGTCTTTACGCTGCGTCAATTTTTCGCCGCATACATCACAGATACCCTCAACTTTGGAAGGAAGGAACATTTTGTTATATGTTGCACCGCATTTAGGACAAGTCTGTCTTGCTGTCAATCTTTCCAGCATCACTTCGTCAGGTGCGTTGATATAAACAACTTTATCCAGTTTTACCATTTCTTCCAGTTTTTCCGCCTGTACGACTGTACGAGGGAAACCATCCAGAATGAAACCTTTTGCGCAGTCATCTTTTTTGATTCTTTCCTGAACGATCGCGATGATCAGTTCATCAGAAACCAAACCGCCTGCTGCCATAATGGATTTCGCCTGATTACCAAGCTCTGTTCCTTTTGCCACTTCTTCTCTGAGCATATCGCCTGTAGAAATATGAGCGATGCCGTAATGTTTCACCAGTCTTGCTGCCTGTGTGCCTTTGCCGGCTGCAGGCGCACCAATGAGTACCAATTTCATATACGAATCAACCTCTTTTCTTTATAGGCCTTCTCTCTGTTTTTCTCCCCAAGTAACAACCGGCGGGAAATGCATGCTGCATTCCCCAGGCGGCTGCTATTATTCGCTCAAAAATCCTTTATAGTGACGCATCAGCAACTGGCTTTCCAGTGCTTTTACGATATCCAGTGTAACGCCAACCACGATGATCAGTGTCGTACCACCGAAGCCAACATTCACTTTGAAGATCCACTGCAGCGCAACAGGCACCATAGCCAGGATTGCGTAGCAGATTGCGCCAACCAGTGTGATTCTGCTTACCACTCTGGTGATATAAGCGCTGGTGGGCTGACCAGGTCTAATACCAGGGATGAAGCCACCGTTCTTCTTCATGTTCATCGCGATTTCATTGGGGTTGATCACGATGGATGTGTAGAAATATGTGAAGAAGATAATCAATAATACATACAGACACGCACCGATGGGGTGTGTCATATTCAGAACTTCGATCACCTTTGTGAAAACTTCACCCTTGTTGGGGATAAAGTTACCAATCTGCTGCGGGAACTGCAGCAAAGAGATTGCAAAGATGATGGAGATAACGCCGGAAGTATTTACCTTGATCGGCATTGTTGTGCTTCTGCCGCTGGCCTGTTTTCTGCCAACCATTTTGGAAGAATACTGCACGGGCAGTCTTCTTTCACCACGGTTTACGCAAACGATGAATGCCAGAACGATGAGCAGAATCACCAGAATTGCAGCAACCTTTACCGCACCCATTGCACCGGAACCGCTGATCATGTAGTACAGACTAGCCGCACCCATAGGCAGACCGGAAACGATGTTGATAAAGATTACCATGGAAGAACCATTGCCAATCCCTTTTGCTGTAATCTGTTCTGCCAGCCACATTACAAATGTGGAACCGCAAACCAGAGTTACAACAGAAGCAACATAGTACAGCATATTTGCTTCCACATACATGTTCTGATAGGTATATGTTAACCCAATACCCTGTATGAGCGCAAGTATTACTGTTAAATATCTGCTATAAGACTGCAATTTTTTTCTGCCTTCGGGACCTTCTTTTGAAAGCTGTTCAAATTTGGGAATCGCGATGGTCAACAGCTGCATGATGATGGACGCGTTGATATAAGGACCAATACCCATTGCAAAGATTGACCAGCTGGAGTTGGCGCCGCCAGCAATCATGCTGTACAGTGTGCCTACCCCTGCGGATTCTCTTGCCGCAACCACACTTGCTGCGTCAATACCGGGCAGAGCAATTTGTGTACCGATTCTGATGATTGCGAAAATCATCAGCGTATACAGAATTTTGTTTCTAATTTCTTTCGTCTTCCAAGAATTTACGAAAATCTTAAACAATTAGATCACCTCTGCTTTGCCGCCGGCTGCTTCGATTTTTTCCTGAGCTGTTTTGCTGTAGAAGTTTACTTTCACGGTCAGCTTTCTTTCCAGATCGCCTTCGCCAAGAATCTTCACGCCATCTCTAGGATTACTGATCAAACCTACGGCTTTCAAAGCATCGATATCTACTACTGCGTCGTTTTCAAATACATTCAGCATGGAAACGTTGATAGCAACGATTTCTTTGCTGTTTCTGCATGTGAAGCCTCTTTTAGGGAGTCTTCTGTACAAAGGCATCTGACCGCCTTCGAAGCCGCATTTGCCGCCGGCACCAGAACGCTGGCCCTGACCTTTGTGACCTCTGCCTGCTGTTTTACCGTTGCCGGTTGCATGACCTCTGCCTCTTCTCCAATTCTTTTCTCTGGAGCCTTCAGCAGGTCTCAATTCGCATAAGTTCATTATGGCACCTCCTGAAATTAAACTTCTTCAACTTTTACAAGGTGGCTAATCTGATGAATCATGCCTCTGATAGCCGCGTTGTCTTCTTTCTCTACGCTGCTGTTTGTCTTTCTCAGACCCAGCGCCTGTACTGTTTTTTTATGTTTCGGAATTGCTCCGATTGTAGATTTCACCAATGTGATTTTAATTTTAGCCACTGTCAATTCCTCCTTAACCCAAGAGTTCTTCTACAGTAATGCCACGCAGTTTAGCTACTGCTTCAGGTGTTGTCGCTCTGGACAGACCTTCGATTGTAGCGCTTACTACGTTACGTTTGTTGTTGGAACCCAGGGATTTTGTTCTGATGTTGCGGATACCTGCCAATTCCAATACGGCACGAGCAGGGCCACCAGCGATGATACCGGTACCTTCTGCAGCAGGCATCAGCAGAACGCTTGCGCTGCCGTATGTGCCTGTAACGCCGTGGAAGATGCTGTCTACATCATTTCTGTTTACTTCGATGATGTTTTTCATAGCGTCTTCTTTCCCTTTGCGGATAGCATCGGGGATTTCAGCAGCTTTACCAACGCCGCAGCCTACATGACCGTTGCCGTCGCCAACAACAACCAGTGCGGAGAATCTCATGGTACGACCGCCTTTAACAACTTTTGTTACGCGGTTGATGGTAACTACTTTATCTTTCAGATCTAAAGTGCTTGGATCGATTCTTTTCAACTTGCTTTCCTCCTTGCCTTAGAATGTCAAACCGGCTTCTCTTGCTGCTTCCGCCAGGGCTTTGATTTTGCCGTGGTAAATGAAACCGCCACGGTCGAATACAACTTCTGTGATACCTTTTTCTACTGCTTTTTTCGCAATAGCTTCGCCAACAGCTGCTGCAGCTGCTACAGTATCAGTATGTTCCAGTGTGCTAGCGATTTCAGATTCCATTGTGGAAGCTGCTACCAGTGTATGATGTGCAACGTCGTCGATGATCTGTGCATACATGTGTTTGTTAGATCTGAACACTGCCAGTCTGGGTCTCATTGCTGTACCCTTCACATGGTTGCGGATTCTGTAATGTCTTTTCTTACGAGCCGCTGCACGAGATGGCTTGTTAATCATAGTATTTTCACTCCGTTTCTTTCAAATCAGTCACTTTCCGATATAAACAATCACGCTGCGTGCGTCAGATTATTTCTTACCGGTCTTACCAACTTTACGTCTAATATATTCGTCAGAGTATTTAATACCTTTGCCTTTATAGGGTTCGGGGGGACGTTTTGTTCTGATTTCAGCAGCAAACTGTCCAACTTTTTCTTTATCAATACCCTTAACAATGATTTTGTTTGTGCCTTCTACGATGGATTCGATACCTTCGGGATCTTCCATTTCTACAGGGTGAGAGTAACCCAGTGTCAGGGTCAGTTTCTTACCGGATTTTGCAGCTCTGTAACCAACACCGTTGATTTCCAGTGTTTTTTCATAACCCTGAGTAACACCAACGATCATGTTGAAGATCAGAGTTCTTGTCAGGCCGTGTAATGCTTTATTTCTTTTCAGGTCGTTGGGTCTTGTTACCACAATCTGACCATCTTCCATTGCGATATGCATGTCTGCGGATAATTTTCTTTCCAGTGTGCCTTTGGGACCTTTCACTGTCAGCAGGTTATCTTCACCGATTTTAACTTCAACACCGGCAGGTACTGCTACGGGCAATTTACCGATTCTAGACATGGTCTGCACCTCCTAATACTTGTCGATTTATATTACCAAACGAAAGCAACAACTTCGCCGCCAACGCCTGCTTTTCTTGCTTCTTTATCTGTCATCAAGCCATGGCTTGTGGAAATGATGGCAATTCCCAGACCGCCCAGAACTTTAGGCAGTTCGTCTTTGCCTGCGAAAACTCTCAGACCGGGTTTGGAAATTCTTTTCAGACCTGTGATAACTTTTTCATTTTTATCTGCACCATATTTCAGGCTGATACGCAGTGTGGATTTGATACCATCTTCGATTACTTCGTAACCTTTTACGTAACCTTCTTTAGTTAAAATGTCCGCAATTGCTTTCTTCATCTTGGAAGAAGGAACATCTACTGTATCGTGTTTCGCAATATTACCGTTTCTGATTCTAGTGAGCATATCTGCGATAGGGTCGCTCATGGACATTGTCAATTCCTCCTTTCGTTATTACCAGCTTGCTTTCTTTACGCCGGGAATCTGACCTTTGTATGCCAGTTCACGGAAGCAAATACGGCAAATTCCATATTTTTTCAGTACAGAGTGAGGTCTGCCGCACACTCTGCAACGTGTGTAAGCTCTTGTAGAGAATTTAGGTTTTCTCTGCTGCTTTACAACCATAGATGTTTTAGCCATTTTTGTCCCTCCCTTGATTATTTTGCGAATGGCATACCGAACAATCTCAGTAATTCTCTTGCTTCTTCGTCTGTTTTCGCTGTTGTTACGAAAACGATATCCATACCTCTGATTTTGTCTACTTTATCGTATTCGATTTCAGGGAAGATCAGCTGTTCTTTGATACCCATTGTGTAGTTACCTCTGCCGTCAAAGCTGTTCGCTTTCACACCACGGAAGTCACGTACACGAGGCAGCGCAATGTTGATCAGTCTGTCAGCGAATTCGTACATTCTGTCGCCTCTCAGTGTAACTTTGCAACCGATGTTCATGCCTTCACGCAGTTTGAAGTTCGCAACGGATTTTTTAGCTTTTGTTACCAGAGGTTTCTGACCGGAGATGGTAGCCATATCCTTTACAGCGCCATCCAGAACTTTCGCATTTTCTTTTGCTTCGCCTACGCCCATGTTGATGATGATTTTTTCAATCTTGGGTACAGCCAGCTTGTTTGTATATGAAAACTTTTTAGTCATTTCAGGGATAATTTCTGTGTTATAGAAATCTCTTAATCTGCTCATTGTTTACCTCCTTTCACAGGGATTAGTCGATAACTTCGCCTGTTTTTTTCGCTACTCTTACTTTTTTACCGTCTTTGATCATTGCACCCAGGCGTGTTGCTTTGCCGTTGTGCAGGTACATTACGTTGGAAGCGTGGATGGAACCTTCTTTTTTCACGATGCCGCCCTGCTGATTCTGCATGGAGGGTTTTGTGTGTTTGGAAATCATGTTTACGCCTTCAACGATGACACGGTTGTTTTTTCTATCTACATGAAGGATCTTGCCTTCTTTGCCTTTGTCTTTACCAGCGATGACAACAACTTTGTCACCTGTTTTCAATTTCATGTTAGCCACCTAGCACACCTCCTTATAATACTTCCGGTGCCAGAGAAAGAATTTTCATGAACTGTTTCTCTCTCAGCTCTCTTGCAACGGGCCCGAAGATACGAGTACCTCTGGGGTTTTTGTCATCTTTGATGATAACTGCTGCGTTTTCGTCGAATCTGATATAGCTGCCGTCTGCTCTGCCTACGGGATGAACGGTTCTAACGACTACTGCTTTTACAACGTCGCCTTTTTTAACAACACCGCCGGGTGTTGCGTCTTTAACTGC
Organism: Anaerotignum lactatifermentans; assembly: GCF_014982935.1. Lineage (NCBI taxonomy): Bacteria > Bacillati > Bacillota > Clostridia > Lachnospirales > Anaerotignaceae > Anaerotignum > Anaerotignum lactatifermentans. The sequence goes on from NZ_JADCKK010000047.1 coordinate 10,283, forward strand.
AGCTACGATAATATCGCCAACTCCTGCATATCTTCTGGTGGAACCACCCAGTACTCTGATGCAAAGGAGTTCTTTTGCTCCTGAATTGTCTGCTACTTTCAATCTGGTTTCTTGCTGAACCATCTAAATTCCTCCTCTCTGCAGGATTATTTTGCTTTTTCGATGATGCTTACAAGTCTCCATCTCTTGTCTTTGGACAGAGGTCTTGTTTCCATAACCTTTACACGGTCGCCGATACCGCATTCGTTGTTTTCGTCATGGGCTTTCAGCTTGTAAGTTCTGTTTACGATCTTACCATACAAAGGGTGTTTTACTTTATCTTCTACAGCAACTACGATTGTTTTGTCCATCTTGTCGCTGACTACTCTACCGATTCTGGTTTTACGAAGATTTCTTTCTTCCACGTTGTGTGCCTCCTTTCGCTAAACCGTGTTTATTATTTTACTTCTCTTGCTTTCTGTGTCATTACTGTCTGGATTCTTGCGATGTTCTTACGAACTTCCTTGATTCTTGCTGTGTTATCCAACTGATTTGTTGCGTTCTGGAATCTCAGGTTGAACAGTTCTTTTTTAGCGGAAACAAGGTCCTTCTGTAATTCATCAGCAGTTTTACCCATCAATTCACTTACATAACCTTTTGTTTTCACTGATGATCACCTGCCATTTCTGCTGCTTCTGCCTTGGAAACGATTTTGCACTTGATGGGCAGTTTGTGGATTGCCAGTCTCAGTGCTTCTCTTGCTGTTTCTTCTGCAACGCCGCCGATTTCAAACATAACTCTGCCGGGTTTTACTACTGCTACCCAATATTCGGGAGCGCCTTTACCGGAACCCATACGAGTACCGATAGGTTTTGCGGAAACGGGTTTGTCAGGGAAAATTTTGATCCAAACGTCACCGCCACGTTTAATATGTCTTGTCATCGCAACACGAGCTGCTTCGATCTGATTGGATGTGATCCATGTGGGTTCCATAGCCATGATACCGAAGTCGCCGTAAGTAACTTTGTTACCTCTGTAAGCGCGGCCTTTCATAGAACCTCTCTGCTGTTTACGATGTTTTACTCTTTTAGGCATTAACATAATTACTTAGCGCCTCCTTCCTTTTTCGCTGCTTTTACAGGAAGTACCTCACCTTTGTAAATCCAAACCTTTACGCCCAGTTTGCCGTATGTTGTATCAGCTTCTGCGAAGCCGTAGTCAATGTCTGCGCGCAGTGTCTGCAGGGGGATGGTACCGTCATGGTAGCTTTCAGTACGAGCAATATCAGCGCCGCCCAGACGACCGCTTACTGCTGTTTTGATACCTTTTGCACCGAATTTCATTGTTCTGCCCATTGCCTGCTTCATTGCACGACGGAATGTTACACGGTTTTCCAGATCCAGTGCGATTCTTTCAGCAACCAGCTGAGCGTCTGTTTCGGGTCTTTTGATTTCTTCAATGTTCACAGCAACCTTCTGGCTTGTCATTTTCTGGATTTCGCCTTTCAGTTCTTCGATTGCCTGACCATTTTTACCGATTACGATACCGGGTTTTGCTGTATATACGCTAATCTTTACGCGGCCAGCTGTTCTTTCGATAGCGATTTTGGAAACGCCTGCTGCGTAGAGTTTCTTTTTGATGAATTTTCTGATTTTAACGTCTTCTACCAGGTAATCAGCAAAGTCTTTTTCAGCATACCATTTGGTATCCCAGTCTTTGATGATACCGACTCTTAATCCATGTGGATTTACTTTCTGTCCCATTGTGTACCTCCTTATCTCTCATTGAGAATGATGGAAATGTGGCAAGATCTTTTCAGAATGCGGTAAGCTCTGCCCTGTGCTCTGGGGCGGATTCTCTTCATTGTAGGACCCTGATCTGCACTTACCTCTTCTACATACAGTTTGCTCACGTCCATACCCAAGTTGTTTTCTGCGTTTGCCATTGCGGATTTCAGAACTTTCGCAATGATTTCAGAAGCATATCTTGGAGAATAATTCAACATCGCTGCTGCTGTTACAACGTCTTTGCCTTTGATCTGATCCAGAACGATTTTTGCTTTTGTTGCAGGAATACCTACATATTTAGCAGTAGCGTGGGGTCTTTTTTCCTGTGTTGCAATGTTTCTTTCTTTCTTAATTTGGCTTCTATGACCTTTTGCCATGAACGAAACCTCCTTTCGTTTCAAACTTATTACCGAACTCTAGATTTCTTTTCTGCGTCTTTGCCGTGGCCTCTGTAAGTTCTTGTCAGAGCGAATTCGCCCAGTTTGTGGCCAACCATGTCTTCTGTGATATATACGGGAACATGTCTTCTGCCGTCATAAACCGCGATTGTATGACCGATCATATCGGGGTAGATTGTAGAACGGCGAGACCATGTTTTGATTACGTTCTTTTCGCCTGCTGCGTTCATTGCGTCGATTTTCTTCAGCAGATGATCGTCAGCGAAAGGTCCCTTTTTCAGTGATCTGCTCATTATTTCATCCTCCTTGTTTCATGCTCTGTGCTCAAGCGGCACATCGAAATTCATTAGCCGTTTCTACGACGAATGATATATTTGTTGGAAGCTTTGTGTTTGTTTCTTGTTTTGTAGCCCATTGCAGGTTTGCCCCAAGGTGTCATAGGAGATGGACGACCGATAGGTGCTCTACCTTCACCACCACCGTGAGGGTGATCGTTAGGGTTCATTACGGAACCTCTTACTGTAGGTCTGATACCCATGTGACGTTTTCTACCTGCTTTACCGATGTGAACCAGTTCGTGGTCGATGTTACCAACCTGACCGATTGTTGCTCTGCATTCAATGGGCAGCAGTCTCATTTCGCCGGAGGGCAGTTTAACTGTTGCATATTTGCCTTCTTTTGCCATCAGCTGTGCAACGTTACCAGCGGAACGAACCAGCTGACCGCCTTTGCCGGGTTTCATTTCGATATTGTGGATGTTTGCACCAACGGGGATCATGCTCATAGGCAGTGTGTTACCTACTTTAACTTCAGCTTCAGGACCGTTCATTACGTGGTCGCCAACATGCAGACCAACGGGAGCCAGAATGTAGGATTTTGTACCGTCAGCGTAAACGATCAGAGCGATGTTTGCTGTTCTGTTAGGATCGTATTCGATTGCTTTTACTGTTGCAGGAATACCATCTTTGTTGCGTTTGAAGTCTACCAGTCTGTATTTGATCGCAGCGCCGCCGCCTTTGTGACGAACTGTGATTTTACCCTGGTTATTTCTACCGGAGTTTTTCTTCAGGTGTACCACCAGAGATTTCTCGGGTGTGGATTTTGTGATTTCATCAAATGCGGACACTGTCATGTGTCTTCTGGACGGTGTATATGGCTTATATCTTTTAATTGCCATTTTTTCCACTCCTTTCGATAAGTGTTTATCTGTCTACACGTTTCCGTGTGTTTTGCGTTCAAGTGCCTTCCGGATTACATACCCTGGAAGATTTCGATGTCTTTGCTGTCAGCAGCCAGTTTAACAACTGCTTTTTTGAATTTTTTTGTTTTGCCGAAGATATAACCTCTTCTTTTGGGTTTGCCGCTGTAGTTCATTGTGTTAACAGCTGCTACCTTCGCGCCTTCGAACATTTTTTCAACTGCTTCTTTTACCTGAGCTTTTGTAGCTTCGGGATGAACCAGGAAAGTATATTTTTTATCATCCAGAACAGCCATACTGTTTTCTGTGATAACGGGTCTCAAGATTACGTCATAATATTTCAGATCTGCCATTATGCGTACACCTCCTCGATTTTCGCTACCGCGTCTTTTGTTACAACCAGTGTGTTGTATTTCAGCAGGTCGTAAACGTTGATTGTGCTTACGGAAGCTGTTTTTACATCAGGGATGTTTCTAGCGGACAGCATTACGTTTGTGTTTGTACCATCCATAACGATCAGTGCTTTGCCGCAGTTGATGTTAGCCAGTACTTTAGCCATATCTTTTGTCTTAACTTCTGCCAGGTTCAGTTCATCCAGAACGATGATTTTGCCTTCAGCAACTTTTGTAGACAGTGCAGACTGCAGTGCCAGTCTTTTTACTTTTTTGTTCAGTTTGAAGGAGTAATCTCTCGGCTTGGGAGCGAATACTACGCCACCGCCAACCCACTGAGGGGAACGGATGGAGCCGTGTCTTGCTCTACCTGTGCCTTTCTGTCTCCAAGGTTTTCTACCACCGCCACGTACTTCTGCACGTGTTTTTGTGCTCTGTGTGCCCTGTCTCTGGTTAGCCAGATACTGAACTACTGCCAGGTGCATCACATGTTCATTTGCTTCTATTCCGAAAATAGCGTCGTTCAGGTCGATGTTGCCTACCTGTTCGCCATTCATGTTCATTACTGCAACGTTTGCCATGTTAGTTTCCTCCTTTCGTAAAGTTTATCAAGCCTTTACGCTGTCTTTGATTACCAGAACAGAACCTTTAGGGCCGGGAACTGCGCCTTTGATCAGCAGCAGGTTCTTTTCTGCATCAGCACGAACGATTTCAAGGTTCTGGATGGTTACTTTTACGCTACCCATGTGACCAGGCATTCTTTTGCCTTTTTTAACACGGCTGGGTGTAGCGGAAGAACCCATGGAACCAACTACTCTGTGAGATTTGGAACCATGACCCATGGGACCTCTCTGTGCGTTATATCTCTTAATTGTGCTCTGGAAGCCTTTACCTTTGGAAACGCCGCTAGCGTCTACTTTGTCGCCTGCTGCGAATACGTCAGCTTTGATTTCAGCACCAACTTCGTAAGCGCTTGTGTCTTCCAGTCTGAATTCTTTCAGGTATTTCTTAGCAGCTACGCCTGCTTTGTCGAAATGACCTTTTGCGGGTTTGTTTACTTTTTTTGCTTTTGCATCCTTGAAACCAACCTGGATTGCTTCATAGCCGTCGTTTTCCATTGTTTTCTTCTGGATTACAACGCAGGGGCCTGCTTCAAGAACGGTAACCGGTACCAGTGCACCGTTTTCTGTGAAAACCTGTGTCATACCGATTTTCTTAGCCATAATAGCCTTTTTCATGTAGTTGCACCTCCTAAGTTTCTACAGCGGATTGCCCTCTTTCGAGAGTAATCATACTAGATTCATATAAGAGTCTTGCATGAAGATGTTTCTTATATAAACCGAGTGTTTTGGATAATTTCTTTTATTTGAAATCAGCGGTCGTTGCTTCCGTCTGTGATTTCCGTGATCTTATTTCATCACTTTCAGTGTGATGTCTACGCCTGCGGGCAGGTCCAGACGGCTCAGAGCGTCTGCTGTTTTGCCTGTAGGGCTCAGAATGTCGATCAATCTCTTGTGAGTTCTCATTTCGAACTGTTCTCTGGAGTCTTTGTATTTGTGTGTTGCTCTGATGATGGTCACAACTTCCTTCTTAGTGGGAAGTGGAATAGGACCACTGATCTGCGCTCCTGTTTTCTTTGCTGTTTCAATGATCTGCGCTGCAGACTGATCGATCAGCTTGTGATCGTAAGCTTTGAGACTGATTCTGATTTTTGGGTTAGCCATAAAAAAAGTCCCCTCCTTTTCGTACTTTAACTTTCAGCACGACAAGTGGTGACTGCACACTTATCCGGGTGTATCCTGCAACGAAAGATACGCAAAGTTATCCTGTCGAGATAACTTACCCTAAATATTCAGTACAGTGACCTTGTCGCCCGGTTTCTTGAACTGGACATCGCTCCTCGGAAAAACCATCAAACCGCTCAATTCGGCTCTCAGCAACCTTCCGTATCAACACTCTATGTCACAACACAAACAAGTATACACGACTTTTCCTGATTTGGCAAGAGTTTTTTTGTATTTTTTCAAAAAAATTTCTTTGAATTTTAACAAAAAACATTCGTCTGTTTCACGCAAAACTTAAACAAAATAAACAAGTGTATACACGCACTTCTGCATAATGCATCCCTCTTTTGTTTCTCTTGTACAAAACAGGCGCCTGAATTTCTCCGTTTTTACACGCATAAATAAGCACCTCTTTCATAGGCACTCACAATCTTTCTTTTTCTTTTGATATTCCCATTTTTTCCAGATTTTATACCTGCATCCTCTTTCTGCAAAAACGGAGTTTCTTCCTATATATAATAGTAGAAATCCTTCTCAATCAAAAATAAAAAAATCGGAAACTCCCATTTCTGAGAATTTCCGATTTGCTTTTTATGAAAACGCTTATCTGCGTACGCAGTCCTTTGTGATTTCCTTCAGGCTATGTACACCGCACATTGCCATGGTATCTTTCAGTTCTGCGCCCAGTTTTTCCACCAGAGCCGCAACGCCTTCTTCCGCAGCGCCGTAAATGACGTTTACGAAAGGACGACCGATGAGCACACCATCTGCACCCAAAGCCAGCGCTTTGAATACATCCATACCGGAACGGATACCGCCGTCTACCAAAATGGTCATTTTGCCGCCAACAGCTTCTACGATTTCAGGCAGAACTTCTGCTGTTGCGGGGCACTGATCCAGTACACGACCGCCGTGGTTGGAAACAACGATGGCAGCAGCGCCTGCTTCCAGTGCTTTCTTTGCACCGTTTACAGTCATGATGCCTTTCAGGATGAAAGGTACCCCTGCGTAAGAAATGATTTCTTTCAATTCCTCCACAGTTTTGCTGCCTGCGGGAGGTGTCATATTTTTCAGGAAAGGCAGACCAGCCGCATCAATGTCCATGGCGATCATTTTTACGCCTGCTGCTTTTGCCATGTCAATTTTTTCTTTTACCAGTTCCATATTCCAGGGCTTGATGGTAGGAACACCCACACCGTCGGATGCTTTGATGGCTTCACATGCACCAGCAAATACATTATGGTCAGTACCGTCGCCAGTAAATGCCGCAATGCCGTTGTCCGCACATGCTTTTACCAGAATGTGGTTATATCCGTTGTCATCATACTTGTCACCGTAGTGCAGCTGCATAGCACCAATGGGTGCAGCAAAGAACGGATAATCATAAGTTTTTCCAAACAATTCAAATTTCGTGTCAACAGGTTTGTTTTCGCAAATAGTATCCATGTTTACGCAGATTTCCTGCCATTTCTGATAGTTGCGAATGAAGCCCGTACCAATTCCCTTTGCGCCAGGACCGGGAATCTGATTTTTACATGCCAAACCGTTGCAAACAGGACAAACCTTACAGTAAGGTCCCATTTCTCCTCTAGCCGCAGCCAATACTTCCTGATAATTCATAGAAATTTTTCCTCCACTCAAATAAATTGAATTTTTATCTTATGTATGAAATGGCGCATTAGTTCTTGAAGCTGTGGATAGGTGCAGGGATTCTGCCGCCTCTTGCGATGAAGTCTTCGCAGCTGTATTTGTTTACAGCCATGATGGGTGCATAACCCAGCAGACCACCGAATTCTACGGATTCGCCAACACCTCTGCCAATCACAGGGATCAGACGAACCGCAGTTGTTTTATTATTCACCATACCGATTGCAGCTTCATCGGCAATGATACCGGACAGTGTTGCAGGTGTGGTATCGCCAGGTACAGCGATCATGTCCAGACCAACGGAGCATACGCAAGTCATAGCTTCCAGTTTTTCCAGAGTCAAAGCGCCTTTTGCAGCTGCTTCGATCATACCATGGTCTTCGCTGACAGGAATGAACGCACCGCTCAGACCGCCAACGTAAGAGGATGCCATAACGCCGCCTTTTTTCACGTTGTCGTTCAGCAGAGCCAGAGCTGCTGTTGTACCAGGTGCACCGGGTTCAGCCAGACCCATTTCCTGGAAGATTTCCGCGATACTGTCACCAACAGCAGGTGTAGGTGCCAGAGAAAGGTCGATGATACCGAAAGGTACATTCAGACGTTTGGACGCTTCTCTTGCGATCATCTGACCAACACGAGTGATTTTGAATGCTGTACGTTTTACTGTTTCGCACAGTGTTTCAAAATCTTCGCCTCTTACTTCTTCCAGTGCTTTTTTCACAACGCCGGGGCCGCTGACACCAACGTTGATGGCACAGTCTGCTTCACCAACGCCGTGGAAAGCACCTGCCATGAAGGGGTTGTCTTCTACAGCGTTGCAGAATACAACCAGTTTTGCACAACCGATGCATTCTCTGTCTTTTGTCAGTTCTGCTGTTTTATGGATCACTTCGCCCATTTCTTTGACAGCATCCATGTTGATACCGTTACGGGAAGTACCGATATTTACGGAAGAACAAACAAAGTCTGTCACTGCCATAGCTTCAGGAATGGAAGCGATAAGTTTTCTGTCACTTTCGGTGTAGCCTTTCTGCACCAGCGCAGAAAAACCACCAATGAAGTTTACGCCTACGGCTTTTGCAGCACGATCCAATGTCTGCGCAATACTTACATAAGAATCTGTTTTGCAGCCAGCTGCTGCAATGGCAATGGGAGTTACGGAAATACGCTTGTTTACAACAGGCACGCCGTATTCCTTTGCCAGTTCGTCACCGACTTTTACCAGATCTTTGGCATAAGTGGTGATTTTATTGTATACCTTTTCGTTAAACTTATCAATATCCGCGTCAGCACAATCCAGCAGACTGATACCCATGGTGATGGTTCTCACGTCCAGATTGGCGTTGTCGATCATCTGATTGGTTTCTAAAATTTCATTTCTTGTAATCATCTGTTTGTGACCTCCCATCAAATGCGGTGCATTGCGTCAAAAATTTCTGTATGCTGCATTTTGATTACCAGTCCCATTTCTTCCCCGATGGAAGCCAGACCGTCTGCTGCCTTGTCAAAATCCTGTGTCATTTCGGTGATGTCTACCACCATAACCATATCAAAATATCCGCCCACGATGGTCTGAGAGATGTCCAGAATATTCACATTCGCTTCAGACAAAAAAGTGCAAACTCTTGCGATAATGCCTACTTTGTCGTGTCCCAATACTGTAATTACTGCTTTTTTCATTGTTTCTGACCTCCTTGAAATTTAGAAAAACAAAATTTCCTTTCTGCGGCAAAGTCCATTCTGGCAAAATGGCAGTCTGCTCCAGCAAAAAAGCCTTAATAAACAGAAAAACAAGGCGTTTTCTGCACCTTGTTTTCTGTTTTATGGCACTATTCTAATACCAAAGACATAGAATGTCCAGTATTATTTTGTATTGTCACTGAACAAAAACACACTTTGACGTTACTTTATTTTTTTCAGCGTCAAAAAACCCAGTAAAATCAAGGCTTTCCGGCATTCTCCAAACTGAACTGTTTCATATTTCCCAAAATATTTCTTTCAAATTTTTACAAAATACGATGTTTTTTCCAATCTCGTGTATGGTTCCGCACACAAAAAAGGTCATGCCCCAAAAGGGCATGACCACATTTTGCTTTTGCTATATTTAAGGAAACAATTAGTTTGTAGCTTTGCTTGCTTTGTATTTTCTGATAGCATCAGCCAGTTTAGGCAGGATCTGTTTCACGTCACCTACGATACCCAGGTCAGATACTTCGAAAATAGGAGCTGTGTCGTTTTTGT
>NZ_JADCKK010000048.1:0-19637 GCF_014982935.1 Anaerotignum lactatifermentans
TAGATTATTATAATAACCATCGAATCAAAGCAAAGTTAAAGGGCTTGCCACCTGCAATTTACAGACAACAAGCCCTTCTGGCTTCTTAAACAATTTTAATTTGAAAATATTGTCTAACTTTTTGGGTGCAGTTCACAAACAACCATGTCTGTTTTTTTGTGCATGATTTAAGGAATTTGTTTAAAATGGATAAATTTGCAAAAACCAGAAAAAAGCTATTGACAACTTTAGTTAGCAATGGTAAACTCTTTGCAGAATGTTAGTTAAAGCTAACAACAATCTATCTCATCATCTGAAAATATAAAAGGACGTGAAGTATGGAAGGAGGAGTTCTGATGCCTTTGGCACTGGCAAAAACAGGAGAAATGCAAACCATTAGAAAAATCAGCGGACGGGATGATACCAAACGATTTCTGGAAAGTCTGGGATTTGTTATCGGCGGTCAGGTGACGGTGGTATCGGAGATCAACGGAAATATGATCGTCAATGTAAAAGAATCCCGCGTAGCCATCAGCAAATCCATGGCAGCGCGCATCATGGTATAAGGAAGTGACAATATGGAAGGGACAAAGACATTAAAGCAGGCAAAAATCGGTGAAAAAGTCACTGTGGTGAAGCTGACAGGCGAAGGTGCTGTCAAACGCCGTATCATGGATATGGGCATCACCAAAGGCACAGAGATTTTTGTCAGAAAAGTAGCGCCTCTCGGGGATCCTGTAGAGGTTACCGTCAGAGGGTATGAACTTTCCCTCAGAAAGGCTGACGCGGAAATGATTGCAGTCAGATAACTGGTTCGTGAGAACGAGCCATTTTTTCTGGCAGAGAGTTAGGTGTGACTAACGAATAGGAAGGAGATACAACATGGGCATGAAGATTGCGCTTGCCGGAAACCCCAACTGCGGCAAGACCACATTGTTTAACGCATTGACAGGCTCCAACCAGTTTGTGGGGAACTGGCCCGGGGTAACCGTAGAGAAAAAAGAAGGGAAGCTCAAAGGCAACAAAGAAGTGACCATCATGGACTTGCCGGGCATTTACTCCCTTTCTCCCTATACACTGGAAGAAGTGGTGGCAAGAAATTACCTCATCGGGGAAAGACCCGACGGGATTTTGAACATCATTGACGGCACCAATCTGGAAAGAAACCTGTATCTGACTACACAGCTGACAGAACTGGGGATTCCCGTTGTGGTTGCCATCAACATGATGGATGTTGTGGAAAAGAACGGCGACAAAATCGACGTGGAACGTCTTTCCAAAGAACTGGGCTGCAAAGTGGTGCAGATTTCCGCACTGAAAGGCACTGGTGTGAAAGAAGCGGCAGAAGCGGCTGTGGAAGCGGCGGCAAGAGAAAGCAGCGCCCCCCAGCATACCTTCGCACCGGAAGTGGAAGGCGCACTGAATGACATTGCGGCAAAACTGGAGGATGTATCTCCATCCTTGAAACGATTCTATGCCATCAAGATGTTCGAACGGGATGAAAAAATCGTGGAACAGATGGAAAAGGCACCGGATGTGGAAAGCATCATCAAGAAAACAGAAGATTTGCTGGATGATGACAGCGAAAGCATCATCACCAATGAGCGTTATATGTACATCGGTGAAATGATTCAGCATTGTTACACCAAAAAGAATAAAGGCGGCATGTCCACCTCCGATAAAATCGACCAGGTGGTGACAAACCGTTTCCTGGCACTGCCGATTTTTGCAGTGGTTATGTTTATCGTGTATTATGTTTCCGTTAGTACAGTAGGTACTATGGCAACAGACTGGGCAAACGACGGGCTGTTCGGCGATGGTTTCTATCTCTTTGGCAACGGCAGAGCGGAATATGAAGCGGCAAACGAAGCATACACACTGGAAACACAGAAAATTGATGCATTTTTGGCGGCGGCAACAGAAGCTGGCGTAGATGCGGAACTGGCAGAAACAGACCCTGTGGAATTCCTGGCAGAAACAGCTGGCGTACAGACTGTGCTGGAAGTAACAGACGAGGAAGGCAATGTGACAGAAACACTGCCTGTGACAGCGGCGGACTATGAAGCAGCTCTCACAGCGGAAGAACCTGCCACAGAGGACTTCGGTACATGGGTGCCCGGCGTTCCTGTTCTGGTTGGCAATGCGCTGGAAAAACTGAACGTAGCAGGCTGGATGAATAGCCTGATTCTGGATGGTATCGTAGCTGGTGTTGGCGCTGTTCTGGGCTTTGTGCCTCAGATGCTGGTACTGTTTATTTTCCTGGCATTCCTGGAAGGCTGCGGTTATATGGCACGTATTGCCTTCATCATGGATAGAATCTTCCGTAAATTTGGTCTCAGCGGCAAATCTTTCATTCCTATGCTTATCGGTACTGGCTGCGGCGTGCCTGGTGTTATGGCATCCCGTACCATTGAAAGCGACCGTGACCGGAAAATGACCATTATGACAACCACATTCATTCCCTGCGGCGCGAAACTGCCCATCATTGCCCTCATTGCAGGTGCATTGTTCGGCGGTGCGGCATGGGTGGCACCCAGTGCTTACTTTGTGGGCATTGCGGCAATCATCGTTTCCGGTATCATTCTGAAGAAAACATCTATGTTTGCAGGTGATCCCGCTCCCTTCGTTATGGAGCTGCCTGCATACCACCTGCCTACTGTTGGCAGTGTCCTGCGGAGCATGTGGGAAAGAGGTTCCTCTTTCATCAAAAAAGCAGGTACCATCATCCTGCTGTCCACCATCGTTATTTGGTTCCTGTCTAACTTCGGTTTCACAGAAAACGGCTTTGGCATGGTGGATGACCTGAGCAATGGTCTGTTGGCAAATGTAGGCTCTGCAGTGGCTTGGATTTTCAGTCCTTTGGGCTGGGGCAACTGGCAGTCCGCAGTGGCAGCGGTGACAGGTCTGGTGGCAAAAGAAAACGTTGTAGCAACTTTCGGTCAGCTCTTTGGCTTTGCGGAAGTAGCGGAAAACGGTGCGGAATATTGGGGCACACTGGCAACATTCTTCACACCGGCAGCGGCTTACAGCTTCCTGGTATTCAACCTGCTGTGCGCACCTTGCTTCGCGGCAATCGGTGCCATCAAACGGGAAATGAACAACGCAAAATGGACATGGTTCGCCATTGGGTATCAGACCATCTTTGCTTACCTGGTTGCGTTCTGTGTATATCAGATCGGCTCTGTTGTAAGCGGCACAGGTTCTTTCGGTATCGGTACGGTTCTGGCAGCGGCAGTAGTAGTAGGATTTATTTATCTGCTGTTCCGTCCCTATAAAGAAAGAAGAAAAGTCACCAAAAAAGAAGAAGTAACAGCGTAAACAGAAAGGAGTGCGGCACATGGGAACATTGCTCGTGGGCGCGGTACTTGTGGCAGTGATCGCTGCCGCAGTCTATAAACTGCGTAAAGATAAAAAAGAAGGCAAAGGATGCAGCGGCAACTGCGGTTCCTGCAGTTCCTGCAGCGGACATTGCCATCACTGATAAAAAAGTTTGCATACACCTTCTCAATAAAGGCAGGCAGGACGAAAGTCCTGCCTGTTTTGTTTTGAAAAAATCATTGTCAAAAGGAAAAGAAAGGAATATAATAAACATCAAATTGTTTTTATATTTATACAAAAGAAAGAAGGTCATTCTTATGAGTGGGAAAAAAGCAGTTTATTTTATCAATGTGAATCGTGATTTTGGATATGTGTCCTATCTGGTATGGGACTGTCTGCAGGAAGAAGGCTTTTTGCAGAAAGAAACAGATATGATTTTTGACGGGAACCCAGTCATGGCTTATGAAGATCAGGCAGGGAACGCCTTTTATTTTGCACCCACACAGACAGCCATTTGTCTGGACTACAATAAATATCTGCCGGATATGAACAAGTATTTTGCCGACTGTGATGTATCCGGTATGGTTACATGGCATGAAGGGGAGCATGCGCCGGAAAAAGTGCTGACAGTACATTCTCTGGGGGATCTGCCTTCTGGCGTATTCGGTGCCGCAAAACCCAGACTCATGCGGAATCTCATGTTGGCAGTGGAAAAGAACCGGAAAGAATTGGGGCTGGAGGACTACCATGTGGCAACAGAAGCCACTCACTGGTCTGGCGTATACCACGGAGAAGGAGATCCTACCCTGCTGACAAAATTTCCTGTGGCAATGATGGATATTGAAGTAGGCAGCGAGCCAGACAGCTGGAATAACAAAGAGGCAGCAAGAGCCTTGGCACGTTCTTTGACACAGATTTTTGAGGACGATGGCAAGAAAGTCCATCAGATTCTCTGCGTAGGCGGCGTACACTTTGAGCCCAACTTTGCGGAAGCTGTGTTCACCCAGTGGGGTGAGGACGAAACCTTTGGGGTGACCCATATTCTGGCGAACCAGTGGCTGGTATCCGGTCATTATGAGGACGAAACAGGCATCCAGCGGGCAAGTGACTGCATCGATGCCATTGACGGCGGTGTGGAAGCCATCTTCTTCCATGATAAAATGAAAGGCTGTTACAAAGATTTGGTAAGAGCGCTGGGGGCAAAATATCAGATTCCCATTTACAAACATCAGAAACTGCGTACACCGGCAGAACTGGAATGGACAAAATAAGGATAAAAAGAGAGCTGTCGTCAAAGGCTCATTTTATTCAAGCCTTTGACGAGTAGACAGAAGCATAAAGGCGAAATTCCATCGGCTAAAAAGCCTTGAAACTTCGCCTTTTCCTCGTCGGAAGTGAATTCCGACTGCGGATTCCAGTTGGGAAACACTTCGTTTCCCAAGCCCTTCTGCTTCCTTGAAAAAAGTAAAATTTAGTTTTTGATAGTCAAAGGCTGTGAAACCGAAGTTTCACAGCCTTTTTGTGTAAGAAGGTATGTGTGTTTTATTATAGAATACAGAAGGATTGGTGTATTCTTTATGGATAATGTATTACAGAAAATGTCAAGGATTTCTCCATATTAGGGTGTGTAAAGGGAAATCAATAAGCGGCGAATCTTTCACCGTATGCTTTGCAGTTTGCTTTGCCGTCAGCGTCGGGCATGCCGCAGAGGATCAGACCATCGTCAAAGAGGTTTGCGCCAGCTTTTGTGCATCTGTCTTCCCAGTCGCGCATCCACTGACCGTCGCCCCAGCCGTAAGAGCCGAACAGGGCAACTTTTTTGCCTTTCAGACTGCCTTCCACAGCGGAGAAGAAAGGTTCGAATTCCGCTTCTTCCAGCACTTCATCGCCCATAGCCGCGCAGCCGAAAGCGATTTTGTCATAGTCTGCTACGTTGCCATGAAACGCATCTACGGAAAACACTTCAGCATCAGAGCCGATACCAGCGGCAATCTCGTTTGCCATCATAGCAGTATTGCCTGTGCCGCTCCAATAGATTACAGCAATTTTACTCATAATTGGCCTCCTTTTTTTGAAAAAAAGTTCTGAAAAATATGTATCTGGTCAGGCTGCGCCTAAGAGGGAAAGAATAGACGAGCCTGCAGTTACCTGTTCCATCATCTGGTCACGGCAGTCACGATAGCACTGGAAAATACGCAGTGCCCGTTTTTCATCGCCGTAAACCTTCCAAAATCCAACGCATTTATAATTTTGACCTTTTTCACGCATGAAAGCAAATACGTCGGCAGGGGGATAACCCAGGAAAAAGCCGATTTCATGGGGAAAATCACCGTCTGCCTGCATCCGTTTGCGCAGATGGGCAAGTGTTTGTGTCATGGCGTCTTTTTTGCCGATACGGGCAGGGTAGCCAAGGGAAATGAGATAATCCCGCACATGGGGCACCCGCAGATACCGCATCATGGCATTTTGACGATAAACCATGATGAATACACGGTTTTTAAAGCTGTAAAGATATACGATGCAAATGCCTTTCTCCGCTAACTTTTTGCCATAAAGAGCGATTTCTTCTTTGCACTTAGGCAGAAGGGAAAGAGGCAGGGAAAACAGATTGGATTGCTTTCTGCCCAGCAGGGTAGGGGCAGCGTGATGGATCAGTTCCGCTTCAAAATCGGACATGGGAATCCTCCTTTCTATGAATCTTTTTGGTTAGCTGTGGCTAACCGACAAGTAAAAATCAACAACAGTGTTCTGCCAAGATACGTTTCAGGGCAGAAGATGAGCTGCTGTGAGAACGGGCAATGGAAATGTTGTTTTTCTCCGCTTCCTGTACGGCACCTGTTGCCATGATGTGAGAAACGGTGGAAGTAAACAGAATAATCAAATCTGCCTGTCCAATCTGGGAACGGAAATTCCCCGGCAGCTGTGTGAACACCTTGCTTTTGCAGTTGAATTTTTTGCAGATGTCCATATACTGACGAACCATGCGGTCGTGACCGCCAACGATAACAACGCTCATGTGCAGAACCTCCTTTGTTATTTACAATTGTTAGCCATAGCTAACTTTGTGTCAAAATTAATAGTTAGCGTTTGCTAACTTCTGGATACATCCTATCACGTTTTTCATAGACTGTCAATAGGATTTTTGAAAAATATTTTATGATTTCTGCTCTGCCATATGACTTTCATAGTGTGCCTTCATGCAGGAAAGGGTTTCTTCGCTGAGCACATGCTCTAAACGGCAGGCGTCGGCTTCTGCTGTTTCCGGGCTGACACCTAAAAACATGAGGCATTCTTTGATGAAGCAATGGCGGTCGTAGATGTTTTGTGCCACCTGTCTGCCTTTGTCTGTCAGCAGAAGCTGGCCGATATTGCCGATGGTCACATAGCCGCCTTCTTTTAATATGCTGACAGCGCGGCTGACACTGGGCTTGGAAAAGCCCAATTCCGTTGCTACATCCACAGAGCGTGCGATGCCGTTTCTTTTTTCCAATATCAAAATGGTTTCCAGATAATTTTCTCCAGATTCCTGTAATTTCATATGTGTTACACCAACCTTTTTCTCATCATCCTTCTTTCAAAAGGATACACCATTTTTTGTAAATAGTCATTGACAACAAAAGTTAGCAATAGTAAACTTGTGGAGTAAGCATTGAATAATTAGAATTGGAGGAATGAATCATGTGGAAAAATTGTTTGGAATGTGACAGAAAATGGGTGTTCTTGGGCGGTATCGCCGCAGCGCTGGTAGGCGGCAAAATTCTCAAGAGCAAAAAGACCCGCGAAGTGACTGTAAACGCTGTGGCGCAGGCCATGAAGCTGCACAAAGACGCACAGGCTACTTTCGCAAACATCAAAGAAGAAGCGGAAGACATCTGCTTTGACGCAAAACAGCAGGCTGCCGAAGCGTGCGACTGCGAACAGTAAGAAGCGGGGGCATGTTATATGAAATATGCCATTTGCTATGACGGTCCCGGCAGGCTTCGTCTGCGGTTGGGACAGCATGCCTTTTCCGAGAAAGAAGGATGGGGTATTGCCAGTCTTTTGCGGCAGAAAAGTGGCGTGGAACGGGTGCGTACCTGCGCCCAGAACGGCAGTATCCTCATTTACTATGGCAAGGAAATTGCAAAAGAAAATCTGCTGGAGTTGGTAGGAAAGCTGCGACGGGCAGATATCCCTAAAGTGGAGCCTACAGGGGAAGAAGATGTGCAGGCAATCGACCTGCGGTTTCAGGAAAAGATTTGCAGCATGGTATTACGGCGGGCGGCGGAAAAACTGCTGCTGCCAGTGCCTTTGCAGATTTGTAAGACCTGTCTGCGAGCAGTGCCTTTCCTGTGGCATGGACTGCAAAGCCTGCTCCATGGGCGCATGAATGTAAATGTGTTGGATGCGGCAGCTATTGGCGCTTCCATGCTGAAGCGTTCCTTCTCCTCGGCATCGTCTATTATGTTCCTGCTGTCCTTCTCGGATATTCTGGAGGACTACACCAGAAAACGGACGGAAACCGCTCTTTCTGCCAGCCTTGCCATCCAGATCGATAAAGTTTGGCTGGTAACGCCGGAGGGAGATGTGCAGATTCCCCTTTCTGATGTGAAAGCGGGGGATTTGCTCCGCATCCGCACAGGCACCATGATTCCCATTGACGGCAAAGTCCGGGAAGGGGAAGCCATGGTAAACGAGGCAACCATGACAGGAGAACCGCTGGCAGTGCGGAAGGCAGAAGGGGCGATGGTCTACGCCGGAACATTGGTAGAGGAAGGCTCTGTGGCTGTGGAAGTCATGGCAGTCAATGCCCAGACACGTATCCAGCGAATCATGGACCTCATTGCCGCTTCGGAAGAACTGAAAGCCAGCGTACAGGGAAAAGCGGAACGACTGGCAGACCGGATTGTCCCTTATCATCTGCTGACAGCGGCGACGGTGTTCCTGCTCACCAGAAACACCACAAAGACCATGGCAATCCTGACAGTGGATTATTCCTGTGCCATCAAACTGGCAACGCCCATTGCTGTCATTTCTGCCATGCGGGAAGCGGCAAACCATCGGATGATGGTCAAAGGCGGCAGATATCTGGAAGCCTTTGGTGCGGCAGATACCATTATTTTTGACAAGACAGGCACTTTGACGGAAGCCTGTCCTCAGGTTTCTCAGGTCATTGCCTTTGGGGATTATGAACGGAATGAAGTGCTGCGGACAGCGGCATGTCTGGAAGAACATTTCCCTCACAGTGTGGCTCGCGCCATCGTCAGACAGGCGGCGGAAGAAGGTCTGTTCCATGAGGAACGCCATGCGGAAGTGAAGTATGTGGTCGCTCACGGCATCGCTTCGGAATTGGAAGGCAAAAAAGTCGTTATTGGCAGCCCGCACTTTGTTTTTGAGGATGAGGGCATTCCCTTGAAAGAGGCTGACAGGGAAAAACTGGACGCTGTGGACAGTACAGACTCTGGGGTTTATCTTGCCATCGGCGAGGATTTGGCAGGGGCAATCTTCATTCATGACCCTGTCCGTCAGGAGGCGGCGGAAGTCATCGAAGCCCTGCGGCAGACAGGCATCCAGCATATCATCATGATGACAGGTGACGGGGAAAAAGCAGCCCGTACTGCCTGCCAGCAGCTGGGCATCACAGAATATTACGCCCGTGTGCTGCCGGAGGATAAGGCGGCAAAAGTGGAAGAAATCAAAGCCCAAGGCAGAACGGTCATTATGGTAGGGGACGGCATCAACGATTCTCCGGCTTTGTCCGCTGCCAATGTGTCCGTTGCCATGAAGGACGCATCAGACTTAGCCAGAGAAGTGGCAGATATTGCACTGCTCTCCGGGGAACTGTGGGAGCTGGTGACACTGCGTCACTTAAGTCAGGCGCTCATGGGACGTATCTCCAGAAATTACAAGGCAATCATTGGATTTAATACATCTTTGCTTTTGCTGGGACTGGCAGGCATTTTGCAGCCTACAGTTTCCGCTTTCTTCCATAACCTTTCCACCGTTGCCATCAGTGGTACCAGCATGCGTCCGCTGCTGCCAAGGGGGAAAGAAGAACAGACTGCCTGAGGGCAGAAAGGAGGCTTTTTATGGGAAGTGTGGCAACGGCGGTTTTGACAGCACTGCTGGTGATTGTGGTTGTCATTTCCGTCAAAAGTTATTCCAAAAAATTGACGTCTGGCTGCTGTGGAGGCGGTGACGTGCCAAAGCCACAGAAAGTAGACAAAAACCCCGACCATTACAGCCATCATGTGATGCTGGAAATAGAGGGCATGACGTGTCAGAACTGCGCCAAACGGGTGGAAAATGCCTTAAACGCCATAGACGGCGTATGGGCAGAAGTAGACCTAAAACAGAAACGGGCAAAGGTGCGGCAGAAAGAGCAGATTCCTGTGGAGAAACTCTGTGCCGCTGTGGAAAAAGCCGGGTATCACCCAAAGATATAAACAGAAGCCGTTTTTCTTTTTCAGAAGAAAAGCGGCTTTTGCTTTTTGAGAAGAAGCTATGGTATCATAAGGCAAAAGGAGGGATGGACATGGAACTGGAAACAAAACGTTTGCGGCTGCGTCCTTTGACGGAACAGGACGCCGAGGGGCTTTTTGCTTATTGCAGTCATCCTGCCGTTGGACCTAGGGCTGGCTGGAAACCCCATGAAACCTTGGAAGAAAGCCGGGAGATACTGGAACAGGTATTTTTGAAGGAGCCTCATGTGTTTGCCATAGAGCAGGAGGGCAGGCTCATTGGTACCGTAGGTCTGGTGGATGATAACAAACGGGAAAACGCAGAAGCGAAAATGATTGGCTATTCTTTGGCTTTTGACTGCTGGGGGAAAGGCATCATGACAGAAGCGGTGGAAGGGGTGCTGGTGTATGGCTTTGACCTACTGAATCTTTCCATCATTACTGCCACATGTTACCCGGACAATCCCGCTTCCGCAAAGGTGCTGGAAAAATGCGGTTTTGTATACGAAGGCACTTTGCGGCAGGCACAGATACGCTTTGACGGCAAAGTACAGGATTTTCGCTGTTATTCTGTCACAAAGGCGGAATATGACGAAAAAAGACAGGGACTTTCCTTATAAGGTCTTGTCCGTCCATTGCCGAAACCTGCCTCATATCGTATAATAAAGGCAGAAAAGAAAATGGGGTGAGAACGTGGAAATCATCAACTGGAAAGAATTGCTCTATCCTTATGCCCAGACCGTAGACGAACTGCTGTTAAAGTTTCGCAGTCTGGACAAAGAATGCAGACAGCTGGGCATTTATTCGCCCATTGACTCCGTAACGGGGCGGCTGAAACGTCCTGCCAGCATATTGGAAAAAGCAGGCAGAAAACAGATTTCGCCGGATAGAATTGAAGAAGAAATTGAGGATATTGCGGGCATCCGTATCCTTTGTCAGTTTGTGGAGGACATTCCCAAGGTCATTGAAATGGTGCGCAAGCGCAAGGACATGACTGTCATCGAGGAGCGGGACTACATCACCAACACAAAGCCAAGCGGTTACCGCAGTTATCATATGATCATCCGTTACCCTCTCTTTACGGCACTGGGGGAAAAGACTGTGCCTGCGGAAATTCAGATTCGCACCAATGCCATGAATTTCTGGGCAACGGCGGAACATTCCCTGCGGTATAAATATAGCGGCAATATTCCTCAGGATTTGCAGGACAGACTGAAAAACTGTGCTGAAGCGGCTTTCCATCTGGATCAGGAAATGGCAACCATCCGGGAGGAAATCACCAACGCCCAGCGGCTCAATGAAATCAAAAACAATCTGGTAGCCAATATTCTGGAAAATATACAGAATTTATATTTTGTGGCAAAACTGGATGATATGAACGAAATCAATAAGGAATTTATCCGTCTTTGGAACGGCGATGACATGGAAGCCCTGAAGGAGTTCAACGAAAAGCTGAATATCATGGCAGAAATGTATCGGGTATAGAAAGGAATTTGTATGGGATTATTTGCCATTGGGGATTTGCATTTCGGCTTTGCCGTCAGCAAGCCCATGGATATTTTCGGAGAAAACTGGAAAAATCACAGTGAAAAAATCATAGAAAACTGGAAACGGGAAGTAACAGAAGAAGACACGGTGCTTTTGCCGGGGGATATTTCCTGGGGCATGCGTCTGCCGGAAGCGGCGGCGGATTTGGATGTCATCGACAGCCTGCCGGGACGGAAGATTCTGCTTTCCGGCAATCATGACTATTGGTGGAAATCCTCTAGCCGTCTGGCAGGACAATATCCGGAGATGGCGTTTCTGAAAAATGACGCGGTGCCTTGGGAAAAGAGTTTCATCTGCGGCACAAGAGGGTGGCTCTGTCCCAATGAGCGCAGTTTTACGCCGGAGGATGAGAAAATCTATAAACGGGAGCAGATTCGCCTGCGGCTGTCTTTGGATGCGGCTATGAAAGCAGGGGCAGAGGATATTATCGTCATGATGCATTTCCCGCCGGTCAATGAAAAACGGGAGCCGTCGGCTTTTATGGAGATTCTGGGAGAATATCCGGTGAAACGGGTGGTTTATGGGCACCTTCATGGAGCGGCAAACCACAAGAACGCTTTGCAGGGCGAGCGGGACGGCATCCTTTATGAACTGGTAGCAGCAGATTATCTGGATTTTTGTCCCAAAAGGATTCTGTAACGAAAAAAAGCGATTATGAAATCGTCTGTATGATTTCATAATCGCTTTTTATTGATGCAGATCCAGCTTTAGGAAAATAGATGTTTCCATGGGGCTGTTGTTATAGGGCGGGATTTCTTGAAATCCCAGTTTGGCATACAGATGCAGGGCACCCTTCAAAAAAGGCAGGGTATCCAGCAGCATAGCATCATAACCTATTTCTCTGGCGTCGTCAATGAGTTTTTCCACCAGATGCTCCGCAATGCCCTGACCACGAAAGGCATCTTTCACATAAAGCCGTTTCAGTTCACATTCCGTATCCGAAAGGGGGCACAGGGCAATGCAGCCGGCAATGGCATCATCCACCAGCGCCAGATACAGTCTGCCTTTGGGCATCCCGTATTTTTCCTCTAGATGATCCAGTTCTCTGTCGTAATTCTGCAATTCCAGAAAAGCGGCAAAAGATGGATCGGCTTTCAGCAGGAAATCCGTATATTCCAGAAACAGGGCTTTGACTTCTTCCGGTCGGTCATAGGCAGGACAAATGGTCAGGCTCATACTTGCTCACCTCCTGTATCAGTCCTCGTAGTCGTTAGCTGCGTCCAGGATCATATTTTTCAGTACTTTGGTATCAAAACCATCCAGTTCCAATTCCAGAGACAGGTTTTCCAGTTCATCTTCATCAGGCAGATAATCCGCTTCAAAAGCAGAGGTCAGGTCGTCCTCAAAAATGATTTCCCCTTCGATGGTCCATGCGTCTTCGTCTTTGCTCAAAGAAAAAATATTTACTTCTGTGATTTGCAGCATGATAATACGCCTCCTTAAAAATTCATACGCTCTCTTTTGTTATTTCTGCCGCTGTTTCTTGCCGGAGCGGCGTTTTCTTTGTTTGGTTCCTGTTTTGGGTGTGTCCTTTTTCCGCACGGAATAGCCGAAAGAGCCGACCTGTTCTCCCAGTGTGAAATATCCCCCGTGGGAATAGCAGATGGGCTTGCTGCGGTTTAAGTGGAATTTCCCTGTCTTGTCGAAATATTTTTCGCTGACGCTGACGGAAACCACTTCTGCAAGGAACATATGATGGCTGCCCAAAGGAACAATTTCTTTTACCTTACACTCAATGTTGACCGGGCTTTCCAGTATGATGGGGCAGTCTACTTTTTCCCCTTTTTTGGCTGTCAGGTGCATTTCGGTGAATTTGTCCACATCTCTGCCGCTTCTGACGCCGCAGAAATCACAGGCATAAGTCAGGTCTTTGGTGACCAGATTGATGACAAATTCTCCGCTTTCCTTGATCAGCGCATAGGAGTGACGCTCGGGACGAATGGAAACATAAGTCATGGGGGGATTGGTATTGATGGTGCCAGTCCATGCTACGGTGATGATGTTTTTCTGCTCCATATTGCCGCAGGATACCATAACGGCAGGGACGGGGTACAATACGGTGCCCGGTTTCCAGATCTGTTTTTCCATGGGAGCCCTCCTTTTTTTGCCAAGTCATTTTTAACGTTATTTATGATATACGACCATGGTATATTTGTAAAGACGAAAAAACGTAGAAAAGGTGTTTGAATTTTTGTTCAATTCTTGCATCCCTTTTCTTTTTTGCGTATGATGGTAGGCAGAAGAAGCAGTTGACATACAACGAGGAGGAAAACATGGAATTACCATTGGCATATATCAACGAAATGAAAGCATTGCTGGGGGCGGAATACGAAGATTATCTGGCGTCTTTTGAGGAAGTCAGACTTTATGGACTACGGGCAAACACTTTGAAAATTTCTCCGGCGGAACTGGCAGAAAAAGGGGAATTTTCCCTTTCCCCCGTACCATGGTGTGAAAGCGGATTTTACTACGCAGAAGGGGAACGCCCTGCCAAGCATCCCTATTACCACGCGGGGCTGTACTATTTGCAGGAACCCAGCGCCATGACACCAGGTGCCATAATTCCCATTAAAGAAGGGGATTTTGTGCTGGATATCTGTGCGGCACCCGGTGGAAAAACCACCCAGCTGGCGGCAAGACTGGGGGGAACAGGACTGCTCATTTCCAACGACATCAGTGCCGGACGGGCAAAAGCACTCTTGAAAAACGTGGAAATCAGCGGCATCACCAACGCCATTGTCATGAGTGAACCGCCAAAGAAGCTGGCAGAACGGTTCGGCGGATTTTTTGACAAGATTTTGATTGACGCGCCCTGTTCTGGGGAAGGGATGTTCCGCAAAGAGCCGGATATGGTGAAAAGCTGGAATGAGGAACTGCTCACATTTTGCAGAGAACAGCAGGCGGATATTCTGGAACACTGCGCTTCCATGCTGAAAACAGGGGGAATGATTCTATATTCCACCTGTACTTTTGCAAAAATGGAAAATGAGGACAGTATCCAGACATTTCTGGACAATCACCCGGAATTTACGCTGGTTCCGCTGGAAAAGAACTGGGGTTTTGTGCCGGGTTGTGAACCGTTGACGGAATGTGTGCGGCTCTATCCTCATAAAATCAAAGGGGAAGGGCATTTTCTGGCGTTGCTGCAAAAAACAGGAGAACCAACACCATGCAGTACACCCACAGAAGCCAGCATTGGTGAAAAAGAACTGGAACCTTTCCGCCAGTTTGCCAAAGAAACCCTTACGGGCAAATGGAAAGGCACATTTCAGATTTACGGGGACAGCCTGTGTCTTTTGCCGGAAGGGGCACCTGCTACCAAAGGTCTGCGGGTGCTGCGGAGCGGCTGGCAGTTGGGAACATTGAAAAAAGGACGGTTTGAGCCTTCTCAGGCTTTTGCCATGGGACTGAAAAAAGAAGAAGTGAAGAACGTGCTGGACATGCCTCTTTCTGACGAGAGAGTCATCCGTTATTTGAAAGGGGAAACACTGGAAGCGCCGGAAGCAAAAGACGGCTGGACGCTGGTTTGCGTGGATGGTTACCCCTTGGGCTGGGGTAAAACTCAGAAAGGACGCCTGAAAAACAAATATGCTGTTGGCTGGAAATGGGAATAAGAAATACAGAATACAAAATTGTCTTTCGATAAAAAACAAATGTACGATTGTGGTTGACAAATGGAAAAATATTCGTACAATAGAACTATCATCAATTCTCTTTGAAAATCGGCATGGAAGAAAGGGCGAGTGAATATGGCAGTGACAACATACATAGGCACCAGAAACAAAGACATTACCGCGTCTGCATCAGAAGCCATCCTGCGTGGCATCTGCCCTGACGGCGGTCTGTATATTCCCAAGGAAATCCCCAAAATGGACAAGACTCCCGAAGAACTTATGGGGATGGATTATCGGCAGTTAGCCTATGAAGTATTGAAGCTGTATCTGGACTTTACGGAAGAAGAACTGAAATACTGCATCGAACATGCGTATGATGAAAAATTCGATACAAAAGAAATCGTACCTCTTGTGAAAAAAGGGGATATGCTTTATCTGGAATTGTTCCACGGCAGAACACTGGCATTCAAAGATATGGCTCTGTCTATCCTGCCTTATCTTATGAAAACAGCGGCAAAACGTCAAGGACAGAAAGAAGAAATCGTTATTCTGACAGCAACCTCCGGTGATACAGGAAAAGCGGCACTGGAAGGCTTCGCTGGCGTTGACGGTGTGAAAATCATGGTATTCTTCCCGGAAGACGGTGTCAGCCCTGTGCAGAAACTGCAGATGACTACCCAGGAAGGGGACAACACTTGTGTGGTAGGCATCAAAGGGAACTTTGACGATGCCCAGAGTGCTGTAAAACGGATTTTTACAGACAAAGAACTGGCGGACGAACTGGAAAAGAGAGGTTATCGTTTCTCCTCCGCAAACTCCATCAACATTGGCAGACTGGTGCCCCAGATCGTATATTACTACTGGGCATATATTCAGGCTGTGAAAATGGGCGAAATCAAATGGGGAGAACCTTTGGACTTTACAGTGCCTACAGGGAACTTCGGCGACATCTTGGCTGGCTGGTATGCGGCGCAGATGGGGCTGCCCGCAGGTCATTTTGTCTGCGCATCCAATGACAATAAAGTCCTGTATGATTTCTTCCGCACCGGCGTTTATGACAGAAACCGCGCCTTCCATGTGACCGTTTCTCCTTCTATGGATATCCTCATTTCCAGCAATCTGGAACGTCTGCTGTGCCACATGGGCGGACAGGATAAGACAAAGGCAGAAATGGCTGCTTTGCAGGCAGAGGGCAAATACACAGCGGAAATCACAGAAGAACGAATTTCCGGGGAATTTGCTGATGAAGCGGAAACTTTTGACGCTATTCGCAGAGTATATAAAAACACAGGCTATGTGATGGATACCCATACAGCAGTGGCTTATGCGGCGGCGGAAAAATACAGAGCAGAAAGCGGCACAAAGAATCCTATGGTCATCGTTTCCACTGCAAGCCCTTACAAATTCACAAAAGACGTTATGACTGCGTTGGATGAAAAATACGCAGACGGCGACGCTTTTGCACTGATGAAAGAAATGGAAAAAGTCAGCGGCGTAGCCATCCCTGCACCCATCCGGGGCATTGAAACAAGAGAAATCAGACATAAGAATGTCTGTGAAAAAGACGGTATTGCCGATTTTGTAAAAGGCTGGCTGTTATAAGCATATGAAAAGAGTAGCTGTTCCTCCTGTAAGGACAGTTACTCTTTTTTGTGTTTCAAACAAAAGATTTTTTCTCTTGTCTTATGACCTTGGGCAGATTGACGGAAAACGAAAAAGTGGCGAAAAGCCGTTGCTTTTGCCTTTTCTATGCAGTACAATAAAACTAGCATAATATGTGCAAATGGTAACTTGTTTACAATCATATACAAAGAAAGAGGAGAAGCATCATGAAAATGTTTATCGACACCGCTAATGTGGATCAGATCAGAGAAGCAAATGACCTGGGCGTCATCTGTGGCGTAACCACAAACCCTTCCCTGATTGCAAAAGAAGGCAGAGATTTCGTAGAAGTTGTAAAAGAAATCACAACTATCGTGGATGGTCCCATCAGTGCGGAAGTTATCAGCCTGGATCATGAAGGCATGGTAAAAGAAGCTAGAGAACTGGCTAAAATCCACAAAAACATCGTTATCAAAATCCCTATGACACTGGAAGGTCTGAAAGCGGTTAAAATCCTGACAGCAGAAGGCATCAAAACAAACGTAACACTGATTTTCTCCGCTACACAGGCGCTGATGGCTGCAAGAGCAGGCGCAACATATGTAAGTCCTTTCCTGGGCAGAGTGGACGACATTGGTTCCGTAGGCATGACTCTGATTGAAGAAATCGTTGATATCTTTGATATCCACGGCATCGAAACAGAAATCATCGCTGCTTCCATCCGTAACCCTCTGCACGTCATCGACGCTGCAAGAGCTGGCTGCCACATCGCAACCATCCCTTACAATGTACTGATCCAGATGGCAAAACACCCTCTGACAGACATCGGTATCGAACGTTTCCTGAAAGACTGGGAAAGCGTACCCAAGAAATAAGAAACATCTTTTTGTAACGGAAACCAAAATATGTTTTGATGAAGATTGCCCTTTTTTGAAAGGGCAATTTTCGAAATGGGAGGAAAAACGATATGAATATTGATAACTTGACTGTAAACACCCTGCGTTTCCTTTCCGCAGAAGCCATCCAGAAAGCAAAGAGCGGTCATCCCGGTCTGCCTCTGGGCGCTGCACCCGCTGCTTACGCACTGTGGGCAAAGGAAATGAAAGCAAACCCCGCAAACCCTAAATGGGACGACAGAGACCGTTTTGTACTGTCCGCAGGTCACGGCTCCGCACTGCTGTATTCCCTGCTGCATGTATTCGGCTATGGTCTGACCATTGAAGATTTGAAAAACTTCCGTCAGAGAAATTCCCTGACACCCGGTCACCCTGAATACAAACACACAGCAGGCGTAGAAACCACAACAGGTCCTCTGGGTCAGGGTATCGCAAACGCTGTTGGTATGGCGCTGGCTGAAAGCCATCTGGCAGCAAAATTCAATACACCTGAATACAAAGTGGTTGACCACTACACATACGCACTGTGCGGCGACGGCTGCCTGCAGGAAGGCGTTGCTTCCGAAGCAGCTTCTCTGGCTGGCACAATGGGTCTGTCCAAACTGATCGTGCTCTATGACTGCAACAAAATCACCATCGAAGGCAGCACAGATGTTGCATTCACAGAAGATGTCATGAAACGTTTCGAAGCTTACGGCTGGGATGTTGCGGAAGTAACAGACGGCAACGATGTAGACGCTATCGCAGCAGCTATTGCGGCAGCAAAGAAAACAGACAAGCCTTCCCTGATTAAAGTAAACACACTGATTGGTTACGGCGCACCCAACAAACAGGGCAAAGCATCCGCTCACGGTGAACCTCTGGGTGAAGAAGAAATCAAGCTGACAAAAGAAAATCTGGGCTGGAACTATGAAGAATCTTTCTTCGTTCCCGAAGAAGTGAAAGCGCACATGGCAGCATGGGCAGCTGA
This sequence comes from Anaerotignum lactatifermentans, assembly GCF_014982935.1. Taxonomy (NCBI): domain Bacteria; kingdom Bacillati; phylum Bacillota; class Clostridia; order Lachnospirales; family Anaerotignaceae; genus Anaerotignum; species Anaerotignum lactatifermentans. The sequence goes on from NZ_JADCKK010000048.1 coordinate 18,368, forward strand.
AGGCGCAAAGAAAGAAGCAGCTTGGAATGAAATGTTTGCAGCATACGCAAAAGCAAACCCCGAATTGGCAAAAGAATACGAACTGTGGCACAGCGACAAGCTGGCAGCAGATCTGCTGAATGACGAAGATTTCTGGAAAGATGAAGGCGACATCGCGACTCGTGCAACTTCCGAAAAAGTACTGCAGAAAGTAGCAAAAGTTGTTCCCAACCTGTTTGGCGGCAGCGCTGACCTGGCTCCTTCCAATAAATCTGTTATGAAAGACAGAGAATACTACAGCAAAGAAAACCCCGCTGGCTCCAACGTACACTTCGGTATCCGTGAATTTGCCATGACAGCTATGGCAAACGGTATGGCTGTACACGGCGGCGTAAGACCTTATATCGCTGGTTTCTTCGTATTCAGCGATTACATGAAAGCTGGTCTGCGTATGGAAGCCCTCATGGGTCTGCCTGTGATCAGCATCTTTACCCATGACAGCATCGGCGTAGGGGAAGACGGTCCTACTCACCAGCCTATCGAACATCTGGCAATGCTGCGCAGCCTGCCTAACTACATGGTATTCCGTCCCTGCGATACCAGAGAAACAGCAGCTGGCTGGTATGCAGCACTGACACATACCACAACACCTACCGGCCTGATCCTGTCCAGACAGAACATGCCTGCACTGGAAGGCACCGGCAAAGACGCTCTGAAAGGCGCTTATATCCTGCGTGACTGCGAAGGTACACCTGATGTACTGCTCATGGCAAGCGGTTCCGAAGTAGAACTGATCTACAAAGCTTATGACGAACTGGCTGCAAAAGGCGTGAAAGCAAGGGTCATCAGCATGCCTTGCTGGGAACTGTTCGCAGAACAGAGCGACGAATACAAAGAAAGCGTTATGCCTAAGGCTGTTCGCGCAAGACTGGCTGTGGAAGCAGCGGCAGACTTTGGCTGGCATAAATTTGTAGGTCTGGACGGCGACGTGATCTGCATGAATGGTTTCGGCGCATCCGCACCTGCAGGCACCCTGTTCAAAGATTTCGGTTTCACCGTAGAACAGGTTGTGGAAAGAGCAATGGCTCTTGTAAAATAAGAAGTTTTGTATTTTATGAAGGGACGGCACGGCTCTTTCCAAAAGAAGGGGTCTCGCCGTCCTTTTTTACAGCCTGCAAATAAAAAGTCAAGGCTAAATTAAAAGAACATTGAAAATTTTATACAGGTTGAAAATTGGGTATCAAAATAAGACCACCACACCAGTGCTGGTCTGAAAATTGTAGTGGATAAT
>NZ_JADCKK010000049.1:0-19417 GCF_014982935.1 Anaerotignum lactatifermentans
TAGGCTTGAACACCCTTATTTTACAACAAGGACGATGCTTTTTGCTTAAGCTTTAATCTCACCCGCAGAGCGGGCGGTTGTTAAAGGCTGCTTTGCAGCCTTCAGCACTAAAGTAATAATACAAAAAAGGACAGAACCATACATAGTTCTGTCCTTTATCGTAATTCATATTGCTATATCTACTGTTTTATTTTGCTTTCATTTTTTTTTCTAATTGTTCATACCAGCGAATGAATTCTTCGTCGCTTTCATTTTCTGCCAGCTCTGAACGATCAAAATCTTCTGGAAGTTCCAAGGTATAATCAATACCGTAAGTTTCTTCCATAAAACGATACATTTCTTCTAAACGTTCGTCTTCTTTTAACTTTATGTTTTGTTTTAAAGCGTCAAATAGTATTTCGTCATAAAAAAATGCGTCCTCCATCATGAATGAATTGTTTTCCAGAAATTCATACACATCTTCTCCCGGTTCATAGTCCAAAAAACAATGACTTGGGCGAATCCACTGCTTGACCCATTTTTTCAGTTTCAAATCATCCGCATCTACCGTAAAACTTCTGAAAAATTCAACAGCCGCATCGAAACATTCTTTTCCATAATCTTCCCATGGCGTTTCAATAGGAGCACTTGTGCTAGTATGGTAAATCAGTTCTTCGCCATCACTAACAAAAAAACCGGTTTCTTCTACAAAAAATTCACCTCCGTCATCTTCATAACTCATTTCAATTTTCAAATCTTTTTTGTGCATATTTTTCAGAAAATCTTGATACTCCTGTACTGTCAAAGGTCCATGGGTTTTGATCCAGTCTATGGTCCATTCATGGAAAGATTCTAATGTTCCCAAAAAACCCCAACGTCCACAGCCAAAAAAAGAGGCACTCTTATTTTGTTCAGACAAGTTTCCACAATACTGAATCCCATATTGTCCATAAAAACTCCAGCTGTTTAAAACTGGCTGGAACAGAGCAATATCTTCTTCCTTCCAATCTCCTACTAATGTGAGTGTTCCATTTGCACGTGTGATATTTGCCATACTCCTTCCTCCTTTACTTTCTGATTGCTTATCTAAAGTATATCACGGAATCAAAGCATTGCAAACAAATATGATTATTCCATTCCTTTTGTTTTGTTCCTTCTTCTTTCATCTGCTTGCGATTCTTCCTACATTACGTGCCATATTGACTACGGAATTTACGGAATATACCGTACTCATTGCGTTGAAACGCATACTGGTATCCAATCCAAAGTTCTGTGCGATCCTTGGTACCTCTGTGCTGGAAAGCATCAATCCGATGCCCAGCAGCATATTTGCGTTATAAGTAACCAGCCCTGCAACCAGTACAATGGTCTGTAAAAACGCTGTCAGGCAGAGAGCTGCTACCTGTTTGCACCAGGATACGAATCCGTCGCTGTATCCTCTTGGCACACTGAACAGATAAAGACTGCCAGTTGCCATCATAATAAGAAGGATACCACCTCGTTTTAAGTTTGCGAAAAACACTTTGATGACCGCATATCCAATGAGTATGACAAACACAATAGACACCACCACATTGGCACCAGGCGTTTCAAAGCTGCCCAGTACCATAGTGGCAATGGCACCAAGTTTTCCTGGTGAATCCGACATACTAGCAATGGCACCGATCAGTTCATTTGACAGATTAATGCAGAAGACATAAAGGTCGATAGGTACTACAGTAAACAGGCTGACGGCGAAAAAACCTTTGATGATATTTAACGCCAAGTCCTGAAAACTTCCTTTTCCTCTCTGTGCATCAATGGCTGTGTCAAACACAGCCACTACAATACCAACGATATACAACGCCCAGGCGAAATAATAAAAAAAGAGCAGGATTGCTTTGATCCAATCCAGCTCAAAAAGTTCTGCACCCATCATGTTGATCATACTGAAAAACTCACCGAAGAATGTGATCAGTTTACCGTAGATCCAGTCACAGAACTGATCCAGCACACCGTCTACGGCGAAGTCTAAGCCAAACATCGTTTCATCACCTTCTTTTTCTGTTATTAGAAATGTTCATCTAAACACTTATTTTGTACGAAAAAAGCCTTTATCCTATTTAGAATAAAGGCTCAATTCATATCAACTTTCTTTGTAATTCTCTGAAATAACTGATTCATACTATCATATTGACAGGCAAAAGCTTCTGCACTGGATCTGATCATTTCATCAGATGTCACTTGCGAAAAGTCTACGCTATACCCATTTTCTTCTGCCAAATACTCAATAAATAATCTCTGTGTTCTTCCATTTCCTTCTCTAAAAGGATGGATTACATTAATCTCACTGAGATAATAGGCAAGCCGAAGTGGCATATCGTTTTCAGATGTTTCTTTCAGATATTTTTCCTGTTTTAATTTATGGAATAAACTTTCCGCATTCGCTTCAATGAATGGATAGTTACAAAACATATTTCCTTTTGCGATATTTACCCATCTGATTTCACCTGCCCAATCATAAATATCCTGAAATATATATTTGTGAATATCCATTAAATGCTGCAAATCAAAATTCCCTTTGATTTTATGCACCCTTGCATTGGCAAGTCTGACAGAAGTGATTTCTCTTTCCGCCTTTTTGAGTTCCTCTGCATCTCGAATTCCTAATTTATTCATTAGAATATCGGAATGCGGATAACAGTATCGTTCATCGAACTCATAACTGTAACTATAATCTCTGTCCATATTTCAACTCCGATTCTGTGACATATTGTCTTACCAAATCTTGAATGGTACTTTCCACTTTCTGATTATCTCCCACACAAAAGCGGATTCTATCCTTATCCTTGCTTGTAAGAGGCATTCCTTCCATTGCCATAGACGCATCTACTTGTTTGATGATCCATTCGGTATCTTTCATTCCATTCTGCACCTCTTTCCATTTTCTCTTGATATTGATATTATACCATTTTTATGGGTTTGACTCAATGGATTTTCCCCGACTTAAATTCCAAGAATATTCCAGATATAAGTCGGTGCTGTAATAGCAAACACCAGACCAAAGAACAGGATTGCCACTGGCGCGAAATCAAATTCACCATGCTTTTTGTGTAGGCTAAGTGCCCGACGCCTTGTCATATTACTATGATAGGTTTTCCAACACTCGCCCCCGAACCGTACGTACACCTCTCAATGTATACGGCTCTCCATTTGTTATTTCAGTCTGCCTAGATGCAAGTCAGTATGGCATTGTCTGCACAATGCCATTGTCTTTCTGTTTCTTGCAATCATAAAAGCTTCCCATCGACTTTTGCCTTTTAAATCTTTTAGTTTGCGAATATGATGTATTTCAATCATTCCGTCTTCTCTGCCACAATATTCACATTTACCGGCTTCAAGCCTTTGTTTTAAACTTGTTTTCGCCGTATACATGATTGTTTTTGGAATAATATCCACTTTTTCCGAGTACTTTAATTTCTTTCGTGCATATCCTCCATTGTAAAACAGACGTGTTTTTATATTTCCTTTTTTGTCCTTGTATCGCACTCCAAAACCTTTGCCTATACGCATTTTCTGTGTAATTTTTCGTACGGAAGTCCTGTACTTGGTAGCATACGTTTTGAACATACTATACTGCATAATGTACCCAAATGAACTTACGATTGATGAATTGTTTGCCAAACTATAGTAATTTCTGAAACCTCGAATTTCACTGTTATACTGCTCTAATATTTCAAGGTCATCATTATTTTTAAGGTAATACCTTGCTTTAGGTTTAAAATTTTCTTTTCCATATACAGTAGTTTCAATGCTCATAGCCTTATATTCCAGAAGTTTATCTCTTATAGTTTGCATAGATACTGATAAACAAACGGAACCACTCAAGTTTCTAGATTTTGTTCCATTTTTATTTGTTGTAACCGCATTTGTTTTTCTTACATAAATCTCATATCCTAAAAATTTTGCTTTGTCAGATGAATTTGTTATTAACGTTTTTTCTTCTGAAAGTTCTAATTTCAAACTGTTTTTGAGATACTCTGCTATTTTGCTTTTCAGACTTTTTGCATCTTCTTTACTGCCTATCACACCAACAATAAAGTCATCTGCATATCGAATATATTGCAAACGTTTAAAATCATTGTCCATTGGGTCACTATATGGTGTTTGATATTTCTGTTTTTGAATTTCTGCTATTTTCTGCAAAATTTCTTGTCGTTCGCTCTCATCTGTTGTTACATGAAGCTTTCTTCTAAGTCTTTGTAAATGACTTTGAAATTTAATTGCTTGTGGCAACTTTTTTCTACCTTTTCCTTTGTCAAATTCAGATTTTAGTTCCTGCATATATTTATCAAATTCATCAAGATATATATTAGCAAGTATTGGGCTGATAATCCCACCTTGTGGTGTGCCGGAGTAGCTGTTATGATATTGCCATTCCTCCAAATATCCTGCTCTGAAAAATTTATTTATCAATCGCAAAAACTTTTCATCTTTTATTCTTTTTGACAAAATACCTATCATTATTTTATGGTCGATGTTATCAAAAAAACCTTTTATGTCTCCTTCGATAAACCATTTTGCTCCTGTGAATGATTTTTGTATGGCATTTAAAGCTGTATGACAACTTTTGTTTGGTCTAAAACCATGAGATGATTTTTCAAAATATCCCTCGTAGATTGTCTGTAATATCATTCTTATCATTTCCTGTATGAGTTTATCATCAAATGACGGTATGCCAAGCGGTCGCATTTTCCCATTTTTCTTTGGAATATATGTCCTTCTTGACGGATTAGGTTGATATTTTTCAGATTTTAGGCTTTCAATAAGTTTATCAATTCTTTCTAAACTCATTGCGTCGATTGTTTTACCGTCTGTTCCTTTTGTCATATTACCTTCACTTGCATATATATTTTGATATGCAAGCAAGTAAAAGTCACGATTATATAAATTTCTGTATAATCGTTCATAAGTATATGATTTTTCAGAACTATGTTGTTGCAAACTGTTTAACACATTGATTGGATTTCTCATAATGTATCACACACTATCCTTTCTTTCATGTTAAAATAACAAACTGCCACCCTTCGCCACGTACAAGGCTTTCCCTTGCTCAAACTACTACGGTGGCTCCGTTGCCGTACCGAATATTCAGTGTCATCTCTCTTGCTTTTTACACTTGAGATTTATCCCCTAATGGCATTACACATAGCCAAATCATTGGCATTTCGGGTTAGGCAATCTCCATTTAATTAACTAATAATAGCGTGAATGATTGTCGGATACCGTTTTCGCCTTTTAATGTTTATACATTTTGGTTGCATATAGCTTTGGCTGTATCTACTCGACTAACATAGTACAGATATGCAATAAAACACCTATAGTTATCTTGTGTTTCAGCTCCTACACAAGCCCATCAGACTGCGGTTCAAGTAGTTTAACTTTTATCCTTATATCACTCTTTTCATCTTGCCATTCAGTCGTGAGATGATAACTTCTCAACTTATGACGTTACCGACGTGCTATGTTCCTTGTTATTGATTTCTCTCACAAGTAAGTCGGTTGATGACAGACATTAAAGCACAAGTCTGTTAGGTTGCTAAACCTACAATTATTAGATAGCCTTTATGGACGCACAATCAAAGTAAGCCATAGCTAATTTGACAAAAAGCAGGATTGCCAGCACACAATCTACCACTGGAAAGATAACGTTATTGGTTACGGTTTTGATCTGTGTTGCTGCTGTTTTCCAAGTGCTTTCAATGGCTGTGGAAACCTGCCCACTATCCGGTGCCGCAAATACTGGCGGTGCAAAGAAGATCACTGCCATAAGCACAACCACAGTCAGCAAAAATACCCTTTTCCATCTTACTGCCATTGTTCTTCTCTCCTTTCATAGAAAAGGGGCAGCCTTAAGACTGCCCCATATTTCTCAAAACTATTTTATTTACTCATTGCTTTTTTATCAATAACCTGTTTTGGGAAGCGTTACCGGCGGTGTATTCACAGTCCACACCGTTGTGTTCCAGCTGGTCTTTGCACTTTCCCATTCATTGCCGTATCTTCCGCCAACATCTGCTCTATTGACGATACGGTAATCTTTCGGCATATTCGGCATTACCTGACAGAATACAGACATATTTTCAAGCATCTTAAAACCAGGGCTTGCCTTCGGGAATTCCAGACGCACATCTGTTACATATTCCCCATTTGCCAAGCCAAGTACATTTGGATGGAGGCTATATTCATAGCTGTTCTTTGTCAGAAGATTTTCCGCAAGCACACGATAATCCCTGTAGTTCGTTTTATAAGTGATCTTATAATACATTCTTTCGGAATATGTCCCTGTGACGATCTTCAAAGCTCTTGTGGCATCTGTTGGAATCCTGTCATGGATATAGAAGTTTTCCAAAGTGCCGGTGGAGCCGTTCTGCACTTCATAAATGTCATACTGGATGGTCTGTCCAGGAGATGCGGCATTTGGTCCTTTTTTCTGAACGGTCAAGTTCAAAGAAATGCTGCTGTTCAGCACTTCAAATCTGACGATATCACCGTTGTGCCTGATTTCTGCCAAAAGTGTTTTATCATTCAAAGCGTAATATCTTGGTGCAGATACTTCTTTGATGGTGTAGACACCTACAGGCAAACCTTTTGATGCCGCAACACCATTGCTGCCGGAAGAAATCTTGTCTACCAAATTTCCTGTGGTATTATAGATTTCAAATACCGCGCCAGATAATGGAGAACCGGCAGGAAGACCTGTCAGTTCATTGAACTCAGAAGAACGTTTTGTAATAACGATCTGACCGACTTCCGGTGTATTCTCCCACTCGATTTCTGTTGTTCTGCCTTTCTGCACATAGAATGTTTTCTCGCTGTTGTCAGAGATATATCCTTCTGCAGGCTCTAATTCTCTGAGTTTGTACTTGCCTTCTAGAAGTTCTTTTCTGATCCAGATATAGCCTTCGTCATCTGTTTCAAACTGACCGATTGGTTCATTGTCACTGTCATATAACAGGAACTTTACTCCTGGAATGCCTTCTCCTGTGACAGAATCGATTTTATGGATCAATACAGAAGACATTGGATCATTCTCCACTTTTAATGTTGTTCTCTTCCCGTCTTTGATCTCGACTTCTTTGGCTTCACTGTCAAGTTTGTAACCTTTAGCTTCTTTTGTTTCCTTTACCAAGTATGTGCCTTCTTCCAGCCCTTCAATAACAATCAAGCCGGATTCATCTGTTTCATAATATCCAATCTGCTCGCCGTTGAATTTTGTTACAAGGAATTCCACACCTTCGATAGGATCGCCGGTCCTGCTGTTAGTTTTCTTAATGACCAAACCGGAATATGGCTGATTTTCCACTTCCACAATAGTCTGCTTTCCAGACTTAACCTCAACGGTTTTCGGTTCTTTGTCCCAGTGATAGCCTTCTAAGCCTTCTGTTTCTGTTATCGTGTAGTAGCCGTCTTCCAAATCAGAGATATAGACCATACCTTCTTTATCTGTTTTGAATGTGCCGATTTTCTCGCCATTCATTTTAGAAACTGAGAAGGATACACCTTCCAACGGTTCCCCTGTTTCGGAATCGGTTTTTACGATTTTGATTCCTGAAAGCGGTTTGTTTTCAAATGTTACCACTGTTGGCACACTCGTTTTTACTTCAACGGTTTTTGGTGTTTCGTCCAAAATGTAGCCTTCCGGTGCTTTTGTTTCTCTTACCACATACCAGTCTGGATCAAGTGTCGGAAGCAGAATGGTACCGGTATTATCTGTAGTGTACTCACCTACGTGTTCCCCATTTTGCTTTTCCACAGCAAATTTTGCTCCAACAAGCGGTTCACCACTGATGGAATCCACCTTTTTAATGACAAGAGAAGTCATCTTTTTATTGGTGAACTCCAATGTATATGTTTTGCCATAATCCAGCGCGATGGTTTTGGACTGCTCCTCCAACATATAGCCATCCGGCGCCTTTACTTCTTCTACGATATAACTATCCTTAGCAAGGTAGGAAATCGTAATAGAGCCATTGCTGTCTGTGGTAAAGATGTCATTGTTTCTTCCAATGACATCGCCTTTGGATGTTGTCACCTTAAACTGCGCACCAGACAATGGATTACCGTTATCTGCGTCTTTCTTCAAAATCACGAGAGAGCACATAGGCTGATTCTGGAAATGCACTTTGTATGTAGCACCATCTGTACCAATTTCAATGGTCTGCGGTTTTGTATCGCAGGCATATCCTTCTGGTGCAATGCGCTCAGTTACTACATAACTGCCTGGTTTCAGATTTGGAATCAGGATTTCGCCATCGCTGTTTGTAGTATACATACCGTTGCTGTTGCCAACCACCGTTCCATCACCTGTTGTTACTTGGAAAGTGGCATTGGATAATGGTTTATTGGTCAAGGCATCCACTTTTGTGATGAGCAGAGAGCCGTAAGGATAGTTTCGGAATACTACTTCCACAACAGATGTTCCGTCTGCTTTCATATTGACTGTCTGCATATCTGTTTCCGCAATAATGTAGTTGTTTGGTGCTTTTGTTTCTCTGACCGCATAAGCACCTGCTTCCAATCCAGTGATAACAATAACACCGGAATGATCAGTTGTTGCCGTGCAGATCAGTTTGCCGTTTTGACCACTTGTTTCCCCTGTGATTCGGAATACTTCAAAGGTTGCACCATCCAGCATTTCACCTGTATTGGCGTCTGCTTTCTTGATGACCAAACTGTTCAGAGGATAGTTTACGATACCGTCTACAACTTCGTAATCATTCCCACTGGTGATTTCAATACCTTCGGTCGTTGTACTGCCGCCTGTACCACCAGTGCCGCCGCCACCTGCGATATTATCATCCTTCAGATAAGAGTTATCGCCAGGATTCAAGTAAATACGAGTTACAGGGTTTGTCGGTTTCTGGTAACCCTGTGCCGGAATGGTTTCTGTTACGATATACCAGCCAGGTTCTACATACGGCAGTTTGATTCTGCCATTTTCATCGGTCTTGAATGTACCGACTGTTGTAATTGCACCATCGTCTTCCTCATGCTCGATCTTGAATGTGGTGTTTGGAATACCCTTGTTGGTTGTATAATCTATTTTCTCGATGATCAATGTAGGGTATTTGATGTTTTCAAACATTAGTGTTTTTTGATCGCCTGCTTCCAGTTTGACTCTTTGCGGTGTACTGTTCAAAATATAGGGTTTCGGCGTAGAAATCTCAGTGATTTCATATGTACCTGCTTTCAGCCCAGGAATCACGATCATACCGTTTTCATCGGTAGTAGCTGTTGTGGGCTGTACGCTGGTATCGTCTACTTCCTTGACTTCATACACAACCCCCGCAATCGGCTCTTTGGTCACAGAGTCGATTTTCTTGATTGTCAGTTCTGGCAATTTGATATTGTCTACCTTCACGATGATTTCACCATCGCCAGGTTTCGCAACGATCACTCTGTCAGGGCTTGTTTTATCAGAGAACATATATCCAGGAGGTGGATTCAGTTCTTTGACCACATAAGTACCGGGTTTGAGATAGCCGGATGTAAATTTACCGTTTTCGTCAGTCATGCCTTCAACAACTGGACGTGCAGTGTCAGCCTGCTCATAGATAGCAAACTGCGCGCCAGGCAATTTTTCGCCTGTTTCTTCGTCGTATTTTTCAACGGTGATGCTGGGCATCTCAAGGTTTGCAAATAACAAGAACTTGCTATCGCCTGCATTCAGTCTGATGTCCTGATGCTCACCTGTCAGCACATAAGGCTCTGGTACAAATACTTCTGTTACAGTATATACATCGGGATCGAGATATCCAAGTTCGCCACCGTCCATACCGACTGTTACTTTGCCATCTGCACCTGTTGTTACGGTACCGATCACAGTTCCGTCGGATTTCTTGATTTCAAACTTGGTGCCTGGTACTGGATCACCTGTCTGTCCGTCGATCTTTTCGATGGTAAGCACAGGTTTTTTCAAATTTTTCATAACCACCTGAATATTCTTGTCTTTGCCAAGGTATACGGTTTGAGGGCAATCACCCAATGCGTATCCTTCAGGTGCAGTCACTTCTGTGATTTTATAAGTACCTACAGGTACATTTTTCAGTGTAGCAACACCATTTTCTGTTGTGACTGTGGTTGTGTAACTGCCGTCTACCTGTTCTACCTTAAAGGTTGCAGGGTCGGTAACGACTTCGCCTGTCTGCTGGTCGATCTTTGTGATAGTCAGCCCAGGGAATTTGCTGTTGAGGAACTTCAGGCTGGGAGCCTGTCCATTTCTTACAGTCACATACTGAGGTGTCTGATCCAAGATATATCCTTCTACGGTAGATACTTCTCTTACAAGATATGTACCGTCAGGTACATCTTCCCATGTGATTTTCCCATCTGCATCAGTTTTGCCCGTTGCTCTCCATGCACCTTTTCCATCGATCTGCATGATTTCATACTGCACGCTAGGAATAGGTTCACCTGTTTCTGCATCTTCTTTTTCTGTCACCACAATATGCGGCGGATAATCACGGAATGTTGCTGTTGCAGTTCCATCTTTTGGTACTGTAATTACCAAAGTTGTAGGTTCTGTCAACTGATAACTATTGCCGGAAGAACGTTCTACAACGGTATACGTTCCCTCAGTGGTGATATTAGGCTCCCATACGCCAGATTTATCTGTCGTACCTGTGTCGATCAACTGCCCCTGTGAGTTATAACAATCAAATGTTACACCTTCCAAAGGAGTGGCGTTATCTCTTGCATCCAGTTTGATAACTTTCAGCTTACCCTTTCCAGGTTCTCCAGGCTCTGTTGGGTCACCCGGTTCACCAACAATCATTTTTGCATTGATTGTAATCGGCTGATTTGGCATACCGATTTCCATATCCTGTACTTTACCATCCAGTCCATTCAAGGGTTTGCCAATCAGAATAACATTGGAATACAGATTAGCAGAGATCTTCACGTTTGCTTCTGCATTGCCACTTGCTGGAACAGAAGTCTTTGGAATACGGATTGCAAATGTTTCATCACCTTTGAACTGTGTTTTTTCGATGCCGTCTTCACCTGTAATGATTGTTCCAACTGGATAATCACCAGTCAATTCGACCTTATACTTTGTGATTTTCTTTCCAGAATTACTTGTTTCCTTTACCTGAAAACGCTGTACAAAGTAGTTTCCTTCTTCCACTGGTTCTTCATCCACCTTAATCGTACCGTATACTGCTGCTTTTACTGGTTCAGGATTATTCAATGCTAGATCAACCAGTTTGTCAAATAATTTTTTTACGTTCGGATTACTAGGACAATCCCACGCATCTTTATTTGTATAATTTGACACACCAATCACACACCAAATGGCTGCCTTTGTAGCAGCATAGGCTTCTTCTTCACTGTTTACACCTAATTCCTGATACGTCTTATATGGAATACTGTTATTGATGATGGCGGCAACTTTTTCATTTGTTTCTGCACCAGCCACATTCAAATCATACTTTCCAGCAAAGTATTCTCCAGGACCAGCCTTATTGGGATCAACACAAAATGCTGGATTTTTATTGCCATCCGCATCGTACCACCATGCGGAGGAATGAAGCACTTTTTTTCCGCCATACAGCATATCATTGATATCTTTGCCTTTAACAACAGTAATTTTTGTGATGTCACTACCATCATTTGCCGCATACGCAGTTGGCATAAATATCGTTGGCAAAGCAATTATCAATGCCAGCAAAAAGGCAATGATTTTTCTTGTTTTACACATTAGTTTTCCCTCCTTTTTGATTTTTTGCATATAAAAAAGAGATACACTGTTTGTATCTCTTTTTTACCTACCCTATATTTTTATTTATCAATCAGCAAACAACTGTACCCAGTAACTACCATATTCACTATCTTTGTCGTATAAATACGCCACCCCTGTGTAAGTGTATTCTGACTTCATGTAATTTTTTTTATGATCTTTAGATTCTGACCAATCTTTTACTGCCCTTTCTGGAGAATCTGCTCTAGCCACAATATTTTCTCCAACATAACTACTTGGATAACCTGCTTCGGTTGCTGCAGAAATATAGTTTTCTCCATTTGGTCTTGTATGGGAAAATTTTGATGAGATTTCTTGAACTCTCACATCAGCAGCCTTCATCAGTGTTTCATCTGTCTGAAGTGGATGTAACCCCGCCTTTTCTCTTTCTTTATTGATTAGATCAATTACTTCTTCAGCATATTCGTCACTTTTTGCATTCTGCTCTGCTTCATACTGTTCTTGTATCTGTTGTCTTTTTTCCTCAACTGTAAGAGAATCCGTTTTCACCTTTTCTGGTTCTGCAGGAGCATCTGCCACTTCTGCATATCTGTCAACATAGTCTAACAATTCTTTATAGTAAGCAAATTGTTCTGCCGGCTTAGTTTTGATTTCTACTGTTTGGGTGGCACTATTCCAGACAACATCGGCATGAAGTCCTTCTGCGATATCTCTGACACCCAGCAGTGTTCTGCCATTCTGTACCACTGGTGTAGCTTTTAATTTTTCTTCTTCTGCGTAATATCCAGAATTGCCTACGAGGATAGAGTTGGTTTCCATCGTGATGTTTGTGAGATAGATGAAATTTCTTCCTAAATCCCTGCCAACATCCACAGTTTTTTGGATTATAATGTGGCGTTCATCTTGGAAAACTCCGTCAACCAAGGTATTTCCAGGATATGTTTCAAAGGTGACTTCCCATCCCATTTTCTCAGCCACATCTCTTACAGGCACCATCACTCTGTTATCAATATTCACCGGCTGCTGATCCTCAAAATTGACCTTTTCCCCATCAACTGTAACTGTGATCTGGTCAGCAGCGAAAGCTCTTGGTGCTGTACCTAATACCATTGTGGCTGCCAATATGGCTGCTAATCGTTTTTTCATATTTTTCACGCTCCTTTTTCTTTTTCACTGCATTTTGAATCAATTGGAAACCGTATCTCTGCCAAAGTCTTTCTATATTTATTTCGCCTCCTTCCCCTTGTTTTCCTTTCAATATCATTTATATTGGAAAAGCATTTACACTGCAAGCAAAAGATTATTTCTGCACTGCCTGCACGCAAAGACGCTGATCGCCCACATCTTCCACACAGGTGATCAATGTCAAGCGGTTGTCACTGGTGTACTGAAGTTTTGACCAGTCTGTATCGGCAATCTTTGTAATGGATTTTACCACATAGGTTCTTGTGCCAAGTTTCGTGGTATAGGTCATTTCATCGCCAATATCCAGTTTTTTCAGTTTTCCAAAGTAGTCATTGGTACCTCTGTTATGTCCTACCAAACCGATATTTCCATTCCAGCAGGAAGTGGAAGCCAAATGTCCCACACCTTTTTTCATCGCTGTGAAGGTATCACCGTCATAGGCGGTTACCGTCAGCCCAATTTCTGGAATCTTCAATACGCCAATGCTCCCATCGCTGTTTCGCACCTGCTCAATGGTTGTTAAGGGATACTGCAAAACTTCGTCATATACCTGTTCTGGAATCTCATTTGTCACATAGCCGTCTGAAGAAATATCTGCTGTGTAGCTTCCACTGGTACCCCCGCCATAGGCTGTACCTGTAATCAGACTGTTTGGACTTTGGGTATAAGGATTGATTGGTGCATTGGTTGGTGCGTATGTAGTGTTGTTAATGGATGGTGCATTTGGCTCCACCACATTTGCCCCATACTCTGAATCATAGACTGTCTGCGGTGATACATCATAAATATCCCTGAGATAATCCGGTATCTCCCCTTGGATGTTGATATTGGATTTTCCCACAATAACAAACTCCTCTTGATTCTCTGTTTTGTAATTGTAACTTAAATCTGAGTCAAGAGCATAAGCTGGCACGCAGAAGCCAATAGTAGAAAATAAAAACAAAAGCAGCATCGTTCTCATTTTATTCCGCATCCAACACACCTCCCAAATCCAGTTCAAATCGATATTCTCCTTTTTTCTCATTGACTCTGTGCTTTACTGTCATGTCTTTATAGGTCACACTGATATTCCTGCCGAAAAGTGCCTTTGTTGTTTTCTTGTCCAGCACAAACTGGAATACATTGCTTTGAATCAAGTCCTCAAACTCATTCAAATCAATCACAGGCTGCTTTGGATTGACATTTTGTCTTCCAATGCAGATATACTCTTTGTCAATGAGATTATACACATCAGCCCCTTGCCTGTTTTTCAGATAAAGCAACAGCATGGCAATGGCACAGCCCAAAAGCAGTACCGCAATAATGCCTGTTACTGCTTTTAATACTGGCGGCATTCCATTTTCCATCAGTTTTCCTGTGTAAGTAATGGTAAAGGTTGCCGTATCCGCCGTTGTCTTTGTTACATTGCCTTTGTACCTTGCTGTGGATACATAGCCCGTAGGCACCTGCGAGCTGAATGTTTTTGAATAAGTAGCTACTGCCTTATACTCTGTGGGTACCAAAGTGTCTCCGGCAAGGGATGTTCCCATAACAGTCCAGCTGACATTGGTCAAGGGCAATGTATATCCATCTTTTATTGTTGACTGAGCAACGTAAGAAGGATCGGCATACATCAAGCCTGGGTATTCCTTTGTGGCAGATACCGTATAATTCTTGGTGGTATAGCCTGCTACCTCTGTGACGATGCTGCCGGTATCCAGTGTCAATGTACCCTGATATCCATCTTTGTCGTATGTTTTTGTTGCTGGAAAGAGTTTGATGACATCTTCCAGATTTTTGGAACCGCCTTCTGCCTTAGCGTCTTCTGTGACTTCTTTTGTGTCCTTATTCTCATTGAGCTGTTTATCCGCAGCGATATAGCTGAACAGGAAATCTTCCAATACAAAGTCTTCTTCCACCAGCTGCTCTTGTGGTGTATTCGCCGGCAGATCATAAACCTTGACCAGATATTCCACACCGTCTATGTTCTTCCTTTCCACGGAGATTGGTACAGGCAATGTGTTTTCAGTTGCATTTTCCTCTTGTATCAGCGTTTCTACACTCACCTGAGATGCCGCAGCCGATACAGGCAGAAGCAGTGATACTGCCGCAATCAGACATAAGATTGCTTTTTTCATACGGATTCCCTCCTTTCTTCTAATTCTTTCCTTTTCTCCTCAAGTACCATGCGTTCTATAGTCAGGTCATCGGGGAGAAGATGAAAATCAGCAAAAAGTTCTGTTTTTTTCCTCTGGCAGTCATCAGAAAAATCCTTTGTTCTCTGATACTGCCGCAATGCTTTTTCAATGTCCATGGTTTGTCACCCCTTTTCAATAAAAAAAGCGAAGGACTTCGTCCAACACTTCATCCAAGGACTTTCCTTCGCTTAACAACTGCTTGATTCTGTTTTTGATCTGATCTCGTTCTTTTTCCGCATCCTCCTTTTCTTTTTGGAAATCTGCCTGCAGCACCTCCACAGGATTCTCCGCAGTCACTTCAGCCTTATTGATTAAAATGATCCCGCCCCTTCCGGTTATCTGCACCACATCATCCTCATGGATTCCAACGAATCTTCTAAGTGCCACAGGCAGATAAATCAACCCCTTCGCACTGACGGTTTTAAAACAATTGATTGTCATATCCATACCTCCTTCATTCAACAAAAACTCCAAAATAGAATCCTTTTTTCAAAGCAGTGTCAGCTGTTTTGGCTGACTGTTTAATCTCAGATTTGGATCGTAGTTTGTAATCACAAGTTCTTTGAACATACCCCCTGGTGTATATTTCTGTGCTATGCTGTTGAGTCTTTCAAAAGGCGTGATATAAAAATCTTTATACAGCTCACGAATAAACTCGCAGTCATTGTATGAAAGCATAAAAAATCCTTCTATCTTCCCCAGCACTTCACGGAGCAGATAATGCAGTTCCAATGTAAACAATTCCTCATACTGCTTTTCTGTCCCAAAGTATGGTGGATCAAGATAAAAGAAAGTCATTGGACTGTCATACAAAGCGATGATGACCTCAAAACTTTTATTCTGTATGATCACACCTTTGCCCGGATTTCCGCCAGCCATCAAAATCTCACTGTCACTCTTCACGCCGTTTTCATTCAGCCTGCGGTTGGCAAGCCATATAGTGCGGTATGTCTGGGCGATATTTACCGGCTGACCATTGAAGCTGTTTCCACCTGCCGCATAGCTGTAGCGGATCAGCTTATAAAATGTAGCTGCTCGCCTCACATCGCCCAGTTCAGCCTGTGTTGTGATCAGTTCTTTATACTCCCGAAAATCTATAGGAGAAAGATAAATCTTTGCCAGTGCCATTTCTTCTGTCTGATATGGCAGTGAAAAATCCTGCTTTCTATGCCAGTCCAGCATCAGATCAAACTCTGCTCTGCTGTTCAGCGGCAAAAAACCAAGCTCTTTTACAAAGCTCATGGGCTTATGTTTTACTACATGGAACATATTGGTCAGATTGGAATTGGCATCGTTATACACCTCGAACCTTTCCGGCTTTTTGGCGAAAAGCACCCAACCAGCACCACCGAATACTTCTACATATTTATCATAATGCGGTGGGAAACGTGCAATGAGGAACTCACGCATCAATCGTTTTCCACCGATCCATGGAATCATACTGTTTACCATATTTCATCGCCTCACTTCTATGAGCCTTTATCCATTTTTATCCCTTCCTTTCACAACTTCATTTCATAATCATCGCTTTGGTCATTTTCTTCGTTTGATTCTTGGCTGAATTGATTTACATTATCAGCAGAAGTATCTTCCACATACGCACCTTGAATAAGTTTCCCCTGATGTGTCTGCATATGTTCCCTGCCGATTTTTGCGTAATCCAGATATGGCAAAACTTCATCGGGAAATGAAACATCAAAAAGTTCATTTTCCACCAAAAACTCGCCTAACTGCCTTTCATTTTGGATGCCGTTTACCACACAGACTTCCGAAAGATGGTCCATCAGGTCGATCATTTCTTTTACAGTTCTCGGCTCTTTTAATGGAAGCGCCAAACCATATACACGCTGCATTTCCTCTGGCAGTTTATCAAACCTGCAAAATAGCTCGTTGAGCTGAAATACATCCATTTCTTCTTTTGGCAGTTTTTCAAGTATTTCTCCTATGGTATATGTTTTTTCATTTTCGCAATAAACTCCATAAACCGTATGCCCACAGCTTTCAGGTAATTTATTGTCTACAAAAAAACCTTTCAAACCAATTCTGCCGCACGGGAAATAGACGGTCATATACCTTTCTCTGTCTTCCACGTTTTTTCTTTTAAATTCCGCATAACCAAGAGCTTTATCTCTTTCTTCCTCGCTCAAGTTCGGCGGATAGCAGCTGTACCAGTTTTCCGTATACTGCCAGAAATAACTAATATCCTGATAGTTCTGATATATGATTCGATTTTTTGGTTCTTTAGCTGCGATATGCTCTAATCGTTTCCAAAATCTGTCTTCTGCTTTTGGTCCGCCGCCATGCTCTGCTAAATCCTTGATGCTTTCCTGCAGTGCTTGTTCCACATATTTTCTTAACTGATTTTGCTGTTTCTTATCTGGAAGCTGTATGCCTTCCACAATTCTTTTCTGCATTTGCTTTATCACTTCATTCAACGGCTACACCTCCTTTGCAATTTTTTCTGCCTGCGTCAAATCTCATAAATGGCTTCTTCGAGGCTTTTGGGCTGCTTATCTTTTAACTTTTCTCGATAAAGCATCAATTCATCTTCCGGCAATGCAGAAAGAAGACCGGCAAAAACATTCAGTTCAAAAATATTGACTCTGCTGATTTCCAAAGAACACAAAAACTCCTGTGCTTCTTCCACATCACACTCTACATCTGAAATCTCGCAGTCATCCAACGATTCCATTTCTGTTTTCTCAAGGGCGATCCAGATTTCATTTTCTTCTACCGGAAGAACCAATCTGACACAGATGTCTTTTTCCTCTTTTACCAGTTTTTCACT
Source organism: Anaerotignum lactatifermentans (assembly GCF_014982935.1). NCBI lineage: Bacteria > Bacillati > Bacillota > Clostridia > Lachnospirales > Anaerotignaceae > Anaerotignum > Anaerotignum lactatifermentans. The sequence goes on from NZ_JADCKK010000049.1 coordinate 17,870, forward strand.
TGCCACATACAAACGAATCATATAAAATCCCTCCTTAAAATAAGTAATAAAAAAACAGACCATCTGTCTGTTCTCAGCTTTGAATGTTTTCATTTTTCCAATATCCTGCTATTTTTTCGCCGATGGCTCGCACCACAGGCACTGTGACTGCGTTTCCGATCTGTTTATACAGCTGTGCGTCTGAACATACGCTGGCTGCTCTTTCAAAATATGCATCCGGTACCCCTTGCAGACGAAATGTTTCCAATGGTGTTAGTCTTCGGATACGGGAATCCAAAAGGATTCCATGAATATCAGATGCCGTAAGTGTGAACATTTCCTCGTTTTCTTCTTTGATCCTCCTTCCGTTTTGTCTTGTCTTTTCTTTTCCTGGATTCAACAAAGCTCTTGGCAGTCTGCTTTCCAAAATGCCTGTCCTGTGCTGTCGGCATCCCAATCCCTTTCCATAGCTTGCGTCAATGGTGCCGCTGTAGGGTTTTGTTACAAGACCGCTTTGCACATCCTTCGCAACAAAGTACAAACCTGTTTTTGCGCCTAATCCTCCTGTTCCTGAAGTGATAGTTGGTGAAACGCCTCCTGTGTCATAGATCCTGCTTCCCTGCGGGCCTCCAATAATCTGTGCAGGAGCTGTTTTGCCTGGGCTTCTGAGAGGAAATATTTTTCCGGTACTTCTTCCTGTAAGATCTCCGATAATGTACACACGTTCTCTGCTTTGGGGTACTCCGTAGTCTTTGGAATTGACAAGCGCATATTCCACACCGTACCCCAATGCGGCCAGTTCACATAGAACGATGGCAAAATCCCAGCCTCCGCCAGAGGAAAAGATTCCCTTAACATTTTCAAGGATAAGCCATCTGGGTTTATGGTCACCTCGTTCTCGGAGGAGTCGAACAAACTCAAAAAACAAGCCAGTTCGTTCTCCGTATAATCCTCTCCTTTCCCCTGCCATTGAGACATCCTGGCAAGGGAATCCGCCTGTCCAAAGATCGACATCTGGTAGGCTTTTGGCACAGACTTTGGTGATGTCTTCTTCAAACCACTCTCCCTCCTTTATGCGGTGCATCGCCAGATAGCTCATATTGGCATATTTGTCTATCTCACAATGCCCTTTGCAGGTCCAGCCTGCCTGCTCCAGTCCCAAACGGAACAACCCGATCCCGGCAAAAAAATCCAAAAAATACATACACATTTCTCCTTTCGCTGTCTTTTCTTTCCATGCTGTTGACGTTTCCTTTTTTCTGAGGTAACATACAACAACCTGTAAGATGGCAGCGAAAAGAGGGCTTTCTGCTCCGATTCGGTTTGTCTTATGGGCTTGTTTTCAGAATCTTAAAACAGAAACAAGGCGGATTGTTCCGCCTTGTTTCTTTGCTTATATCTGCATATCCAGATCAGTTTCTTCTATTTCATCGGCATCACCTCCTCGTATTATAAAGTAGTAGTGTTTATAGACTCTCTCCAAGGTCTGTATGCTATACTGTTGGAGATACTGTGGATTGTTTATCACCCCCTACCACTTGATGGTTTATGAAAGGCTACAACCACAGT